>NZ_RAWQ01000008.1:0-90786 GCF_003668965.1 Corallococcus sp. AB030 | reverse complement strand
GCCCTCTCTGGCAAGCAACTCGACGCCATCGCGCATGAACTCAACGGGCGCCCGCGTCAAACACTTGCATGGCGAACGCCTGCCGAAGTATTCGCGTCAGCTGTTGCGACGACCGATTGAGAGCGCCGCCTTTCTGGTGGCCACCGCGGCCATGTGCCTCGCAGTCAGCCCGGCCTTCGCCTCGGATTGCGAAGACCTTCCCGCCAAGGGACAGGCAAGCCTCGAGAAGAAGTACATGAAGATAAAGGCCGAGAGCGAGCACGCCGCCACGGACTGCGTCGTCATCCGAAACAACAATGCCCTGGGCACGGGCCACGGAATCACGCTCGACTGCCGGATCCACTTCCGCCCCCGGAATGGGGGCTGCTACGTGGACTACACGCCCTACGGAGACACCAACAAGAGTCTCTCCAGACATCCCGGCTGTGATGCAGGCAAGTGGGCCTGGGCCAACGGCGTGGACATGCCCACCGGCGAGTCCACCTCGGACCCCCAGGGAAAAACGTACACGGGCAGCGTCCGCTTCAACATGATGAATGAGGAGTACGAGCTGAAGTACACGGTCCTGGTCGGTGACAAGAAGAGCGACAAGGCCCTGGAAGACACCTACGCGGCGACCCTGAAGAAGATCTGCATCCGCAAGTCTCGCTGACGCCCGCGCCACCCACGTCCCCCGGCCTCACGACTGGGGGCCCTCGATGACCACCCTCAACCCTCGCGGCATGTTGCTGGAGAACTCCAACGAGAAACCGACACATCGGCACAGCTCGCGAACAATGGAGACCCCCAGCCCGCTGCCTCGCGGGGCCCGGCGCCTCGACTGACGGGAGCGGAACCCCCGCTTCCCCAGGCACTCCAACTCCTCGGAGGGAAGCCCCGGGCCATCATCCAGCACGGTGAGCCGGAAGCGTCGCGGCCCGACGGCCTCCAGCACCGCCACGACGTGGCCGCCCTCCTCACCGTGCGTGATGGCATTGTGCAGCAGGTTGCCAATGGCCTGCTCCATCATCGTGGGATTGCAGCGCGCCCAGAGCTCCTCGTCGGGGCGTGAGCACTCCACGGTGAGCTGCCGCCTCCGTGCGAGCTGCCGGAACCTGCGAACGACCCGCTCCACGGTCTGCCCCAATTCCACCCGGGCATCCTCCGCCAGCGGATCCACCCCCTCCCCCATCTGACAGGCGAGGTGGAGGTTGTCCACCAGCGACGTCAGGTAGACGGTGTCCTCGAGCCCCTGCCGCAGCAGCTCCGGGTTGCCCTGAGCGGGCTCCGCCGAGGCCAGCTCCAGCGACAGTTGGAGCGAGGCGATGGGCGTCTTCAGGTCGTGCGCGACGTCCGCCAGGTGCCGCTCCAGCGCATGCTTCTGGGATTCGATGCGCGCGGCATCCCGCTGGACGCGAGCATGGGTGGCGTCGAGTGCCTGGGACACCTCTCCCAACTCGTCGCCCAGGCCATCCGTGGCGGACGGGTAGTCTGGAGCCCCGAGCGCCCGCGCGGCGCGGTGCAGGCGGCGCAGCCGCTTGAGGAGCGGCTGGACGACGGCGAAGGTGGACAGCGCCGCCGCGACTGTCGTGACCAGAAGGGCGAGCCCCAGAAGCCACCGCCCCACCGTCACGCGCTCATGCATGGGAGGCCAGCGAAACTCCAGCAGACTGCACGGCCCGGAGGGCGCGAGCCGTCTTACCGAAGCGCCTCCCCACCGTGGGTCAGGATGAAGGAACGGAAGGTAGATGAGGGTCGCCTCCTCCTCCCCCTCCAGCACCCGGGCGAGGAGCTTCGGTTCGGGGCGCCCTCCCGGGACACCTGCTCCGACCAGGGCCGCATCGAACCCCTCCACCTCGATGCCCTCGGGACCCTGAAAGCGCCAGCCCGGCGCCGCCTGACATTCCTCGCGATGGGTGGACAGGATGAGCGCGGTGGCGAAGCGCGTGCTCCGCAGCAACGCGGTATCCACTCCCATGAAGGTCGCCAGGTAGGAGGTTCCGAGCGTCCCCAGGAGGCCCAGGAGCGAGGAGGCCGCGAGGATGCGCGGTGCCAGACGGTTGTACAGCCTCACGAAGACTCCTCTGGCGGGGCGAACTGGTAGCCGATGCCCCAGGACGTCCGGATACGCGCTCCCGCCGGCCCGAGCTTCTTCCGGAGGCGCGCGACATGGGAGTCCACCGTCCGGTCATCGCGCTCCTCATTGGGCGGGAGGGCGTGCTGGGCAATCTGGGCCCGCGTCATGGCCCTGCCGGGGCGCTCCACGAGATACGCCAGCACGTCGAACTCATGGCGGGTCAGCGACACGGGGCCTGTGCTCTCGATGCTCACCTCGCGCGCATCGAGGTCCAGGCGTACATCGTCCCAACGCAGGACGCGGCGCGGTCGCTCCTCCAGGAGCAGCAGCCTGGCGCGGATGCGCGCGACCAGCTCCTCCATCCAAAAGGGCTTGGCGAGATAGTCCACCGCCCCCAGCCCAAACGAGCGCAGCCGGGGCCCTTTCACGCGTCCAACAGTTCGAAGCCGTCCTTCCCGGGGCGATTCAGGTCCAGAACCACCAAATCAGGCCGCTCGCGCTCGGACGCCTCGAGTGCGAGCTCCCCGTCGGTGGCGAGCATCACCTGGAACCCCGCCTGCTTCAGGCCACGGACGAGGCCCGCGGCGATGGGTGCGTCATCCTCGACAACCAGGATGCGAGCCGGGACTGTCATCGACGACCTCCGCGGTCGTGGGCGTGGACAGCGCCAGCGTGGCGCCAAACGAGATGGATGTCTCCCGGTGAGGATGTTTCGGCTTGAAGCATACCTCGTCCATGGAATTCATGGATTCCCGGGTGTGAGCTTCCACAGGCGGCCGTTCGAAGCGTCCGTGAGCAGGTAGAGCGCACCGTCAGGCCCCTGGACCACCTCGCGGATCCGCGCCTTGCGCTCCGTGAGCAGGCGCTCCTCGCCGACCACGAGGTCGTCCTTCAAGACGAGCCGCACCAGCGCCTGGCTGGACAGGCCGCCGATGAAGAAGTTCCCCTTCCACTCCGGAAAGAGCGCCCCTGAGTAGAGGGTGAGCCCCGAGGGCGAGATGACCGGATCCCAATAATAGACAGGCTGCTCCATGCCCGCGGCCTGCGTCGTCTTGTGGATGGGCTGGCCCGAGTATTCCTCGCCATAGCCAATCGTGGGCCAGCCGTAGTCCTTGCCGGCTTCCGGACGGTTGAGCTCATCGCCTCCTCGCGGTCCCATCTCCACGATCCAGAGCCGCTGCTGGGCGTCCAGGGCCGCGGAGAGGATGTTGCGGTGTCCGGAGGACCAGATCTCCGGCCGGGCGTCCTTCCTGCCCACGAAGGGATTGTCCTGGGGAATGGAGCCATCCGGGTTGATGCGGACCACCTTCCCGAAGTCGCTCTTGAGGTCCTGCGCCTGGACGCGGCCCGGGAGGATGGAGCGCTCGCCGAGCGTGACGAAGAGCTTGCCGTCCGGTGTGAAGACGAGCCGTCCGCCCGCGTGCAGCGTGGACTCGAGCGTGGGCTGCATGCGGAAGATGACCTGGAGTCCCTTGATGCGCGGCTTCGGGCCGTCCACCAGTTTCGCGCGCGCCACCGCGAGCCCGTTGCCGCCCTCGCGCGGCTCGTAATAGGTCCAGTAGATGAGCCCGCTCTTCGCGTAGTCGGGCCCCACCTCCACGTCGAGCAGCCCGCCCTGTCCCCGTCCGTCGACCTTGGGGAGGCCCGCCACCGGGGGCGACTTCTTGCCCGCGGCGGTGACGATGAAGAGCGAACCCGTGGGCTTCTCCGTGACGAGGAAGCGCCCATCCGGCAGGAACGCGATGGCCCACGGCTTGTTGAAGCCGGAGGCGATCTCCGTCACCACGATGGGCGTGCGCGTCTTCACCTCCGGGGCGCGTGTCTGCTGCGGGAACGCGGGCTTGAACTCCGGGACGTTCGGAGGCGCGGTCTCCACCGGCTGGGCTCCGGAGACGGCGCTCAGCAGGAGGGCGGAGAGGAACGAGGTCACGAGTCCATGGCGCATGGAGTGACTCTCCGCCGGGACGGGCGGGACGTCACCCGTCGCCCGGCCCGCATCGCCGCCTCCGTTGCCTGGGTGAACAGTCTCGGCGCCGCTCAGGGATTGAGCGACAGGTTCACGGTGGCGCCCGTTCCACCCCGGACGACGAGGACGTGGGTGCCCGCGGGCAGTGCGCTTCGCGTGAGCACCAGGGGGTCGGAGGAGAAGCCGATGCTGCGGCACGCCGACTCCGGACCTCCGCAGCCGGCGAGCAGCCCCATGGAGAACGTCTCGCCCGTGTACTGATTCTGACGCAGGAGCGTGGCCGACAGGTTGAGCACCCGGTCCGTGGTGAAGGTGAAGAAGGTGTCTGGCCGGCTGCCGGCGTCACACGTCAGTGTCATGTCCGAGCCGTGCGTGGCCGGGTTGAAGGTGACGGTCGCCGTGCCGCCCGCCGCGCCATTCGAGAAGGCCAGGGGAAGGGCGTCCGCACAGAGGTCGCCCGGCCCGAAGTCGTCGACCTCCAGGTCCAGTTGGAAGGTGCCCGCCGGGTGGGTGAGTCCCGATTTGACGAGGAGGTACGACGTGCCCGCGGGCAGGTCCGCGGAGACGCGGGAGTGGCCGTTCTGGGCGAGCATGCAGGCAAGCTGCGACGCGGTGTCGTCACAGGGGCCGCGCCGGACGGACAGCGCCGGCTGCGTCTCCGCCCGCGAGCCCGAGACGCGGGCATGGAGGCGCCGTGGACGGTCGGTGGTGACCGCGAAGACGGCATCGCTGCCATCGCTCCTTCCGCAGCCCTCGTGGTCAGGAAAGTCCCCGAACGCGCGGGTGAGCGTCGCGCGACCGTAACCGCCCTGGGAGAGCGTCAACGGCTCCGGATTCGCGCAGCTCTCGCCTGGCTCCGCATGGTCCAGCCGGGACAGGCGCGCCACCAACTCGAAGTCACCCACGTACGCGGTGCTGAAGCCGTCGACGACGACGTAGTACGTGCCCGCGGGCAGGTCGCGGTAGCTCGTCCAGGTGTCGGGCGAATTGTCGGGAGTCGCCGCGCACCGCAGGTCGGTTTCGGCGCCGCCACACGCCCGGCGCAGCGCCACGGTGGGCCGGAAACCCGGGGTGAGGGCCTTCGTGGAAAGGCGCAGGTTCATCGGCTCCGTGGTGGTGAAGGTATAGACGGTGTCCGGCGCGGCGCGCCTCTCGTACGGTTCCCCGCAGGAGGGCGTCAGGTCGTGGAAGAAGCGCCCCGTGTCGCCCTGGACGGTGACCTGGCCGGGTCCGCTCGTCGGCAGGCCCAGGGGGAGCGCGTTGGCGCAGACGTCACCCGCCGGTATCGAACCCAGGGACACCTTCAGCGAGTAGTCCGCGAGCCCTTCGTAGGTCCTGTCCACGAACAGGTAGTAGGTCCCCGCGGCGAGGTTCGCGTCGCGGATGGACGAGCGCGCCAGACCGCCCCCGGTGCAGGTGGCCGCCGGACCGTCACAGGTGCCGCGGCGCAGGGTGAGGGCGGGGGCCCTCAGGCTGGAGGCGGTGGTGGTCTCGGCGATGAAGCTCATCGGCCCGGAGGTGGTGAAGGTGTAGACGCGGTCCTCGCCGGAGAGGCCCGAATACGTGCAATCACTCTGGTGGTTGTTGAAGGCACCCGTGAAGGTTCCGGAGAGCACGGCGGTGCCTCCCTCCGGGGGAAGACCGAGCGGGATGGCGAGCGCGCAGGTGTCACCGGGGGTGGGCGGTGTCAGCAAGGCCTGAATCGTCACGGGCCTCTCCGACTGCGCGGAATAGAAGTCCACGGCGAGGATGTACGTGCCCGGCTGCAGGCTGCCCCGCCCGAATGGACCCGTGGTCCGTGTGACCGGCTGGCAGGAGAGCCCCTCGCCGCAGGTCCGGATGAGCGACAGCAGCGGCGCCCCCTTGGACTCGTCGTGCGACACGTCCACGTACAGGTCCAGCACGCGGTCGGTGGTGAACGTGAAGTACGCGTCCGCCCCGTCGACGGAGCAGTCGGAGAACGGCTCATCGAAGAAGTCACGCGCGTCGAACGCGAGGACCGCAGTGCCTCCCGCGCCGCCCTCGGAGAACACCAGCGGGCGCGGATTCGCGCAGGTCTCTCCCAGCTGATGCGGGGTCGCGGAGAACTCGAGCGAATAGGCGTCCGGGCCTCCGGAGGTGTGGTCGACCGAGAAGAAGTGGGTGCCGGCCTTGAGGCTCCCCGCGCGCAGGGTCGTCACCCCGTCCGCGCCTGGCTGCCCGCACACGCTCTGGGACACCCGGCACGTGGCGTCGACGAGCGACACCATGCCCCGGGCCGAGGCCTGCGCGGGCGTCATCTTCACCTTCACGTCCAGCTCGCGGTCGAGCGTGAGCGAATAGACATGCTCTGGGAAGGAGGCGCTGTTCGGAGTGCAGGCGCTGAGGTCATCCGACATTCCCACGGTCGTGCCCGTGAGCGTGGCGGTTCCGCCCGCGGGCCCGCCGGACAGCGTCACCGGGGTCGCGACCGCGCAGGTGTCGCCCTCCGGGGTCGGCGTCGCGGAGACGTCCAGGCGGTAGTCGGTCCCGGTCTCATTCGGGCCCTTCACCCAGAGGAAGTAGGTGCCCGCGGAGAGGGCCGTCTTCCGCAGGACGCGCGAGGCCTGGACCGTCGACTCGCAGTTCTGGGTCACGGGCGTGGCGCCCAGGCAATCCGCGACGAGGGCCAGGGTCGGAGCCTCGTTGTCCCCGCCCAGGGCGGTGGCCGTTACCAGCAGGTTCGAGCGCGGATCGGTGAGCGTGAGGCGGTACACGCGGTCGGGCAGGTGGAAGCGCCTGCAGTCATAGTCGTAGCCCTCCTGCGAGCTGCCCCGCGTGCTGGCCTGATGCGTGAGCGTGCCGCCCCCCGCGGGGAGGTCGAAGCCAATGGGGTTGGCGCACGACTCCCCCTCGGGTGGGGGCACCGCGCTCACGTCGAGCGTGTAGTCGATGCCGGTGGCGGACTCGACGACGAGGACGTACGTGCCCGCGGGGAGCAGCTCCTGGACGGTGGCGGACGTCGCTCCCCACTGGCAGCCCGTCGAAAAGGACGTCCCGCAGTAGCGGGCCTCCTGCACGCGCAGGGAGAGCGCGCCGCTCGTTCCCAGCCGCGTGGCGGTGGCGTTGACGAGCATGGGCTGGTCCAGGGTGAACGAATAGATGCGGTCGGGAGCGTTGAGGGAGTCGCTGCAGCGCTCGGGAACGTCGTTCGTCGCGCCGCGGAGGGTGTCGGTGAGGTGGGCGGTGCCGCCTGAAAGCGTGAGGGGGACGGCACGCCCGCACGTCTCGCCCTGGGGCCGTGCCCCGGTGAGCTGCGCCGACACCGTGAAGGGACTGCTCGTCCCTTCGAAGGCTGAATCGGCGAAGAGCAGGTATTCGCCCGGCGCGAGGTCGGCGACGGAGAGGGCAGGGCCGCAGCCCAGGTCCACTCCGTCACACGCGGAGCGCAGGGCGAGCATGCTTCCCCAGATGATGCCGTCGTCGAGGGTCGCGGTGAAGTCGCTCGTCTGGTCCACCCGGAAGCGGTGGACGGAGTCGGGACCGGGCGGCCAGGTCATGCAGTCCAGCGTGAAGTCGTCCGCGCGGCCCTGGGTCCGCACCTGGACGGTGGCCTGGCGGTGGGAATCAAACGGCAGCAGGGCGGCCTCCTCGCAGCGCTCCCCGCTGGGCGGCGGCCGGGTGCCGAGCGCGAGGTCGAACTCGCCGGCGGTGAGGGTCCGCGTGGACACGACGACGAAGTACGTCCCCGGGGCCAGCACGCCTTCGAAGCGGGAGCGCTCCAATCCGGAGGCATTGCAGTCCGGGCGCGCGCAGGTGTTGCCCACCCTGAGCACGGGCTCGAACCCCGGGGTGCGCGAGACGACGGAGAGGTCCACCTCCGCGGGGGCCGCGAGCGTGAAGGAGTACACCGCGTCGCGCGAGCCCGCGACGCAGCCGAGCCTGTTGGGCGCGTAGCGGCGCAGGTCGCCCTGGAACGTGGCGCTCCCCTCGGTCAGCGCGAGCGCGTAGGGCGTGGCGCAGGTATCCCCGATGGACTCCACGGGTGTCTCACATCCACCGGTGACGCAAGCGGCGGTGAGGCAGTCGCTGCACGCCGCCCCCGCCATGCCGCAGGCGGTCTGCTCCGTGCCCTCGCGGCACTGACCGGCGGCGTCGCAGCAGCCTGCGCAGTTTCCAGGGCCGCAGACCCCGCCCGAGTCGGGCTCGCCAGCATCGGGCCCGGAAGAGGAGGCCGAGGAGCAGGCGAGGAACGTGACAGCGAGCAGAAGGAGCAGATGGCGCATGAAAGGTGTTCCCGGGGGGAGGCTTCATGCCCATTGGATTGTCCCCCCGTCGTCGGCGTGGACTCTACCGGACGTGGGGGTGAACCGAAAGACAGACAACGCGAGGCGGGCGGGACGTCACCCGTCGCTGGACGCGCGTCGCTCCTCTTCCTTGCCTGGGTGAACGGTCGCGGCGCCGCCCACCGTGAAGTCAATCACCCGGTCCCACATCGCCTGGAACTGCGGCTCCTGGAAGTGGGAGCCCGACTTCAGCCAGCTGATGTGCTCCGGGGGCTGGTCGAAGTGGCCCATGACGTCCAGGTGGTCCGCGGTCGCGACGTGGAGGACCTGTCCCCAGACCTGGGAGCGGCTCGGGACGATGCCATCGCTCTTGGACTCGAACCTCCGGCCAAGGACATCCTGGAGGGCCTGGGTCTGGGCCGGCGTGCGCTCGGGAATCTGGAGCTCCCGGGACTGGGGCGCGCTCTTCGCATACAGGAAGGCGAAGAGTCCGTGGAGGAGCGCGTCGGGGGTGAGCAGCAGGGGCAAGGACCACCTGGGCGGTGGCGCGCCCGTGACGACGCAGCCGTAGCGCACGCCCTCCCGGTCCGCCGTGTTCGCGTTGAAGGCCCGCATGCTGATGGGCATGAGGTCCTGGATGAGCACCTGGTTCTCGCCCACCTGGCTGAAGAACTGGATGAGCTCCTCGCGCTCGCCCTCGGAGAGGTCCGCCGTCAGCCGGGCGATTTGATTGAAGAGGTTGGGCGGGAGCTTCGCCTCTTCGCTCCGCAGGACGAGCCAGTAGCACGCCTGCAGCGCGGCGGTCCGCAGGGGCATGGCCTTGCGGTGCAGCGTGAGGAAGGTGAAGAGCCACAGGTAGCGCAGCAGCGTCTTCCCCACGCCGCCCTGGTTGGAAAAGCTGGCCAGCGGGGTGCCTTGATGCGGGGTCGCGATGGTCACGACCGAGCGCACGCGCTTCACGAAGTCCGGAGCCTCCCGCGCCATGCGCGGTGAGACGACACTGCGTGCATCCAGCCCGCCCGTGGAGTGCCCGACGAGGTGGAGCTGCGCGTCGTCCTCGTTCGCGGTCCGTGCCATCTCCCGGAACACGTCGCGGGCCCGCGCCTCCAGCCCGGAGGTGGGGGCGGAGGCGATGGCATGCACCCGCGCATCGATGCCTCGCTCCTGGAACCGCTGCTCGAGCAAACGGGGGACGTTCTGGAAGTAGGCGATGCGCTCCGTTTCCTTGTCACCCATCTGCGTGAAGCCAAAGAAGCCGGGGACCAGATAGACGCGGTGGCGGTGGGTCATGGGGACAAGCCTAACGTGAGGACCGCCCCTGACGCCGGGGAGGGGTCAACGTGAAGTCCCGAACCCTTTGCCAGAAATGTCTGTCCTTCCTCCGGAGCGTCTCGGGTGGTGATGCGCCCGAGACACGCGGGGCTGCTTGGGATTACTGGGTGATGATGTCCGTGTACTCGCTGCCGCTGATGGAGTTGCGCCACTTGGAGGAGAAGCCCAGCGCGTGCTGCGGATCCACCACGTGCGGCGCGGCGATGCGCGCGACGTCCAGGCGGACAATCTCATTCTTGAACAGGTCCAGCACCATGCCGAACTGCATCGCGGTCAGGTAGACGCGCTTGAGCATCTTGTCCGCCTTCTCCTGGCGGACGATCTCGTTGTTCTCGCTCTTGAGCGACTGGTAGAAGCCGCTCCAGGTGGAGGCGTCCATCGGGTACTGCCCATCCCGCCGCATCAAGCAGCCTTCGTCCGAACGCGTGCCACAGTCGCGGTGCGAGGGAGCTGCCTCGGCGGCCACCGGCATCTCCGGGCGCGAGTGCATCCGGGGCTCCCGCCGCGTCTCCGTCGTCCGCGTCTCCGAGTAGCTCTCCGACTCCGTCGTTCCACCCGTCATCTGCACTTCCATCCGGGCACCGCCGCCGCGCACCTTCACGGTGGTCGTCTCCTCGCCATCGACGTTCGTCGTCGTCTTCATCTTGATGCGCGCGGAGGGCATGTCCTGATCATTGATGTCCACCTGCATGTTGAACTCCGCGTCCTGCGCGAAGCTGGCGGACGAAACGAACAGGGACGAAACGAGTGCGGCACGGACGATGCGATTCATGTGAAGTCCTGGTGGGAAACGGGTTCGGTGCGGTCGGTACGCTCAAGCGTTCCCGCCGCCGTGCCGTCTTCACGCACCGTCCGCGGATTTATTCATATGAAACACATGGTTCGGCCTGGTGAACCCGGACTCATGGTCTGAGAAAAGCAGAAGCCCGCCGAACCGGAGCAGGCCCGTGGGCGCTCCGGCTCGGTGGGCTCTGGGGGCTTTCTACTTCTAGAGAACCGTGCGTACCGGCCGGAAGCCGTAGCCGGCGTCATCCGAGCCCGCCGGGTACTGGTACCGATGCGCCGCACGGACGATGTGCTGGCGCTCCTTGGAGGACGTGGGGCAGCTCGTGCCAGAAGCCCTGACCCGCTCCATCGTGGAGATCGAAGGCCGGCTCCTGAAGCTGCTCGCGGCCCTGCCAGCCCCTTCTCCCGAAGGCGAAAGGTGGCTGGAGAGGGGTTGAAGCGAAGCCCCGGCGATCCACGCTGAACGCGGGATCGCCGAGGCTCGATGCTGCCTTACTGGACGGCGCGGAGCGCGGGCTGCTCGTCCGTCAGCGACGTCAGGAGGCGATCGCCCTCGGCCTCGTCGATGGGCACGAAGCAGCCGAGGTCGGCCCGGTAGGCGTGAACCTGTGCCGCCCCGATGTCGAACCACCAGCCGTGCAGCCGCAGCGTTCCCGCCGCGAGCCGGTCGCGCACGATGGGGTAGGTCTTCAAGTGCTCCAGCTGCGCCAGGACGTTCAGCTGGGAGAGGCGATCCGCGTCCGGCAGCCCCTCGCCCACCTGGGTGTTCTTCTCGCGCAGCGCCTTGAGCGAGGGAGAGCCGTGAGCGAGCCACTGCTCGAGGTTCGGTGCGCCGTCCACGGCGCCTCCGGCCAGGATGGCCTTCATCGCGCCGCAGCTCGAGTGTCCGCAGACCACGACGTCCTCGATGGGCAGGAAGCCCAGGGAGAATTCGATGGCCGCCGCCTCCCCGCGGTCCGCCGAGGGCTGGCCACCGGGCCTGGCCGGCGGAACGAGGTTGCCCACGTTGCGCACGGTGAAGAGGTCACCGGGATCCGTGGAGACCAGCAGATTGGGCACCACGCGGCTGTCCGAGCAGCTGATGAAGAGGCAGTCAGGGGATTGCCCCTTCGCGAGCCGCGCGAAGGTCGCCCGGTACGAGGGCAAGGTGTGGCGCTGGAAATCGAGCAGGCCTCTGATGAGCTTCTTCACTGCACACCTCCGGGGGAGAGAGTCGAAACGTGATGAACGGGGGAGGAATGGGATGGAGCGGCAGGCCCCGCCGTGGGGGCCGCACGCGCGCTGCGTCGGGTCCAGACATCCTCGAGCGGCTCCATGGTCACGGTGCCGCCCGTCTTGCGATACGTGTCCGCCCAGCTCTCGAGCGCCTCGAAGCCGGAGTGGTCGAGCGTGTTCACCGCCACGTCCACCTCCACCCTGGAGCCCGCGGGAACCTTCGCGAGCGCCGTCGACAGCTTCGGCACGCCGACGAACGTCAGCGCTCCGCTGATGCAGACCTGGTGAACGCCATTGGCGGCGTGGATCTCCACGCGCACCTGGCCGAGCTGCCACAGGAGCCGGAGGATGGCCGCGCCGAGTCCCAGACCGATGCCCGCGAGCAGGTTGATGCCCACGACGCCGGCCACGGTGATGAGGTACACGGGCAGCTCACCGCGGTGCCGCAGCTCCCGGATGTGGGCGAGGTTCACGAGCTTCAGGCCCACGTGCACGAGCAGGCCGGCGAGCACCGTCAGGGGCACGTACGCCGCCAGACTCCCCAGCAGCGTGATGAAGGCGAGCATCCACACCGCGTGGAGCACCGCGGACCAGCGCGTCTTCGCGCCGGCGTTGATGTTCGCCGCGCTGCGCACGATGACGCCGGTGATGGGCAGACCGCCGACCAGACCGGAGAGGGTGTTCGCCACGCCCTGCGCGAGCAGCTCGCGATCCAGGTTCGCCCGCGGGCCCGTGTGGAGCTTGTCGGTCGCCACCGCGCTCAGGAGCGACTCGGCGCTCGCCACGACGGCGAGGGACAGCACGGCCACGAAGAAGGCGCCCCACATGGAGCCTTCCGGAAGGGCCGGCAGCTTGATGGCCGACAGCGCATCCGCCGCCAGCTGCACCCGCGCCACGTCCGCGTTCATCACCGCCGCGACCACGGTCCCGCCCACGACCGCCACCAGCGGCCCCGGGACCTTCTTCAGCCGCCCGTTCGGCAGGAACCCCCAGGCGATGAGGACTCCCAGCGTCATCAGGCCCAGCAGCGTGGCCGCTCCATGAAGGTTCAGCACCTGCCCGGGCAGCTCCCGCAGGTTGTTCCAGGCATTGCTCTGCGGAGAGCCACCCAGCACGATGTGGACCTGCCCCAGCACGATGAGAATGCCGATGCCCGCGAGCATTCCGTGGATCACGGCCGGCGAGATGGCCAGCGCCGAACGCGCCACCTTCAGCCCGCCGAGCGCCACCTGCACGAGTCCCGCCGCGGCCACCGCCGCGCACGTCACGGCGAAGCCCAGCTGCTGGATGAAGCCAAAGACCATCACCGCGAGTCCCGCCGCGGGGCCGCTCACGAGAAGCGGCACGCCACCCATGAGGCCCACCACCAGGCCTCCCACGACGCCGGCAATGAGGCCCGCCATGATGGGCGCTCCAGAGGCGAGCGCGATGCCCATACAGAGGGGCAGGGCCACCAGGAACACCACCAGCGAAGCTGGCAAATCCGAAGCGAGGATCGCCTTCAACGACGGCTTCGCCTCTGCTGCCTTTACATCCGAAGTCATTGCTTGAGCTCCCCTGTCATCCGCCGGGCCTCAGCCCGGGCTCGACGTGACAGGGGGGGCTACGCAAGCGTTGTGCCAGCCCGTCCCGGGCACTTCCCGTCGGGGGCGTGGCGCTTCAAGAGCAGGCGATGAAAGAAACTTGAAGCCCGCGCCCCGGGCGATGAACGAATTTTAAAGTCCTTCACTCCGAGGGCGGGTTCTCCTCCAGACGGCGGAGGAATGTCGGATAGGAAAGACCCAGTGCGCGGGCCGCCTCCATGCGCCTGCCTCCGAGCTGCTCGAGCACGTGGCGCACATAGAGCCGCTCCACTTCATCGAGCGACCGCGGTGGGCCTGACACGGAGAATGCGTTGGGGTCGACCGCGGCCGGCGCGCCGCCTCCCTTGGCGAGCGACTGCAGCTCGAGCACGGGCCCGCCTTCGAGCACGAGCGCTCGCTCCAGCACGTTGCGCAGCTCCCGGACATTGCCGGGGAACGGATAGCTGAGCAGGCGCTCCTCGGCGGCGGGAGAGAAGGGGACCGGGCGCCGGCCGAGCTCCGAGGAGAGCTCCTGCACGAGCGTCCGTGCGAGCGGCAGCACGTCCTCGCGACGCTCGCGCAAGGGGGGCACGTCCACCCGGAACACGCTCAGCCGGAAGAGGAGGTCCTCGCGAAAGCGCCCGGCGGCGACCTCCGCTTCGAGGTTCTTGTTGGTGGCCGCCACGATGCGCGCGGTGCTCGTGAGCTCCGTCGTCCCACCCAGTCGCCGGAAGGCCCCCTTGTCGAGAAACGTGAGCAGCTTCGCCTGGAGCGCGAGCGGCAGCTCACCCACCTCGTCGAGAAAGAGGAGCCCATCGCTTGCGAGCTCCACGAGCCCGCGCCTCGCTGTCTTCGCATCCGTGAAGGCGCCGCGCTCGTGCCCGAAGAGCTCGCTCTCCATCATCGTGTCCGGAAGCGCGGCGCAGTTGATCTGCACGAAGGCGCCCTGCTTCTGGCGCAAGGCGTAGAGGTGGCGGGCGAGCACCGCCTTCCCGGTCCCGGTCTCCCCGAGCAGCAGGACGGGGCTTCGCGGAGTGGTGGCGATCCGCTCCAGCATCTGGAGGGTTCGCTGCATCGCTGGCGAGCGGGGCTCCGCCATCCGATGCCGTCCTTCGAGGACGCTCTCCGCCTGGCGCAGCCGTTCCTGGAGCTGGAGGTCGCTTGCCGCGCGGCGTGCGCGCAACACCAGGTCGTCAATCTCGACCGGCTTGCTCAGGTAGTCGCGAGCACCCGCGCGGATGGCTTCGACGGCGCTCTCGATATCTCCGTGCGCGGTCACCATCAGCACGACGGTCCCCGGAAGCTGGGCCCGCAGCTCGGGCAGGAAGACGAGCCCATCTCCGTCCGGCAGCCTCCGGTCCAGCAGCACGAGGTCCGGCGCCTCGGCGGCGAGCGCGGCGCGGGTCTCATGCAGCGAGCGCGCGACCCGGACGCGAAAACCCTCCTGGCTCAGCATGGACGCCGCGAGCGAGGAGAAGGTCCTGTCGTCATCGACGAGCAGCAGGGAGGTGCTCATGAGGCCATTTTCTCAAGCGGAAGGCGAACCGTGAAGCGGCTGCCCCCGGGCACGCGTGTATAGGAGACGCTTCCGCCATCATGCGCGCGGATGGCCGTGCGCACCATCGGAAGCCCGAGCCCGATTCCCCTCGAACGGCCCACCGCGAATGGCTCCCAGAGCCTGGGCTCGAAGGCCGGGGGCACTCCTCCCGCGTTGTCCTCCACGACGAGCACCACCTCTGTGTCTTCGCGAAGGAGCCGGACTTCGACGCGAGGCGTCGGCTGCTGGCCTGTGTCATGGGCCACGGCCCCGGCTTCGACGGCGTTGCGGATGAGATTGTCGACAGCGGAGACCAGCAGCGTCGGGTCCCCCTTCACGAAGAGCCCCTCCTGCAGTGTGGTCTCGATGGTGACATCCGCTGCTTCCGGCAGGAGCCTCACGGCTTGAAGCGCGTCCTGGACGAGCAGGTACATCTCACAGCTGCGCCGCTGCGTGGACTGGGGGGAGGCGAAGCTCAGCAAGGAGCGGGCGAGGTGGCCGAGCCGGTCCGCCTGGGAACGCAGCGCCTGGACAGGCAACGTCGTTTCCCCTCCTTTCGCGCGAATCATGCTGAGCGCGGCCTGCATGCTGTTGAGCGCGTTCTTCACCTCGTGGGCGATGAGCGAGGAGGCGGTGCCGAGCGCCGCCATCGTCTCCTGGCGCCGCAATTGTTCTTCGGCGGCCATCAGCGAACGGTAGGAGCGGCGCAGGAGCACCGTGAAGAGGAGGAGCACTCCGCCGAGCAGCGCGGTGTGAAAGCCGAGCTGGCCCAGGTAGCGGCGCTTGAGCAGCGCACGGTCCCGCGCCTCGTCCTCGAGCACGGCGAGCAGCATCTCGGTTCCGGGGACGAGCGCCGCCGCGCCGAGCAGCCGCGTGCCTCCGAGCGTGATGGCCCCGGGAGTCTCCACCAGCGGGCGAAGGTGTGCGGCGAGCTCCGGCTGGCGCAGGAGTGGCGGGGGCGTTGCCGGCAGGAGGAGCCGGCCGCGCTCGCCGAGCAGGGCGACCATGGACTCGTTCGTCCCGCGATGGACCGGGAGCAGCTCGCTCGCCGTCGCGAGCTCGCCCACGAGGAGGCCCACGACGCGGTCGTCGCGGACGATGGGGACCGCGACCGCGATGAGGCCTCCGCCTTCCTCGTCCAGCAGTCCGACCGACGCGGCCCGCTTCTCCACCATCCGCCGGAACCACGGGCGCGAGGTGAGCGGCGTGCGCCCGAGCGGCATGTTCAACGGGTCGCTCCAGATGCGCTGGCCGTTCGCTGACACCAGCGCGACTCCGGCCGAGAAGAGCGACGTGTGGCCGAAGGCGTTCTCGAGCAGCGCCACCTCGGGGCCTGCTGCTCCGTCCTCGGGTCTGAGCGACGGGTGCTCCGCCAGCCGTTGCAGCTCCGAGCGCAGCAGTCCGAGATGCGCGCCCAGTGCCTGGGCCTGGAGGCCCGCGCGGTCCGACAGGTGAACGAGGAGCTCGCCCTCCGCCGCCTTCACGTCCGCCTGGTAGGTCACGAAGGGACTGACGAAGGCGGCGCACCAGAGGAGCATCAGGCCGACCACGGCGGACCGGCCCGCTTTTCTCTGCGTGCGAAGAAGCTCGCCCGGTGGGGGTACGAGAGAGGTCAGGGAGGGATGGGCCGGGGGCGGCGACATGGGCCCATCATCAACACATTTCGACCGGCTCTGCGTGGCCGCGGTGAAGGCCTCTGCTCTAGACGCCCAGGGCGACGAGTAGCTCGTCCAGCTGCTCGAACGTCTCGACCATCCCACAGGTGCTCCCGGAGGCGATGGCACCGTCGAGAGCTTCCTTCGAGGGATGGAGGTCGTGCACGACGACCCGCGTCTTGCCGCCTTCCTCTTCGAAGGTCACCGTGGTGACGGCCCCCTCAGCACTTTCCTCATTCGTCCAGGCGAGGCGCGAGTGCGGCGTCACTTCGATGTACTTACCGAAGAACGCCATCGGCTGCTCCGAGGCAGGGTGGCCGAACACGAAACGGTACGTGCCCCCGACACGAACATCGGCCTCGCAGGAAATGAAGGAAATCCCAAACGACTTCGGTGCCCACCACCGCTTGAGCAGCTCGGGCTGGGTCCACGCCTCGAAAATGATGCGCGCCGGGCCGTTGACGGTTCGCGTGACGACGAACTCGCGCTCGGATTTCCGTTCCGTCGTGGTGACGTTCTTCACGGGTTCACTCTCTGTTCTTGCGTCCATGGACCTTCTCCTGTTGTTTCAGTGAAGCATGAGGCCCAGATCTAGTAGGAGTTGTAAGACTCCGAGCGCACCCAGAAGGTGGCGCTGTAGTTGACCGGCTCGGCCGCGAAATGGGTGACCGCGTACCAGGGCCAGCGTGCCGTGTTCGGGTTCGCGAGCGCGATGCCGCTGCTGGACACCGCGCCGAGCTGCACGAACGTGACCGGATCCTCCAGCGACGCGGACGCGCTGCACGTCGTGCCCACGCACGACACGTAGATGCCAATGCGCAGCTTCCACACGCCGTTCAGCGCCGCTTTGTCGAACGACACGCAGTGCAGGATGTCCGACCCGTAGATGTCATTCCAGGCGAACCGCTCGATGGCGAACTCCACCTTCGAGTCCGACGGGTCTGCGGGGCAGCTCGGGTGCGACGCGGTGTCGATGCGCCCCAGCGCGATGCCGATGCCACCGTTCGGTGCGTTGGTGCCGAACGCGCCGCTGGAGGTGAAGGGTTGGCCGTTCGCGAAGCCGCTGATGGCGATGTGCTCGCTGCTGGACTGCAGCAATTGCGTCGCCGCGACATCCACTTCGATGTACTGCGAATCACCCACCGCGCCCGCCGGCTTCATGGCCGCTGCACCCAGGCGCGACGCGCCACAGAGTCCCGGTGCGCAGGGTGGGGTGAGGGAGAAGCTCGTTTGCGCGGACGCGGACGCGCCCCAGGACATCACCGCCACGACGAGTCCCCGAATCAATGACATGCGCATGGACGTTTCTCCGGTGAGCTGGCCCCGGGATGGGGGGCATGACTCCGGGATAGCACGGGCTCCAGGCTCAATTCCTCCCTACGCATCGCCACCGTAGGTTTCCCGCGACAAGGCAATGCGAGTACGCTCTTTCGAAGCAGCGATTCCCCACCGTTGTCATGACTCCCTGAACGAGGAGCGTAAAGCCATGAGAACCCCATTGAAGAAATCCGCTCTGCTGTCCTTGTTGTCCGGGCTGCTGGTGGTGGCCTGTGGCGACGTCCGCGACTCGAGCCCCACGACTGGGGATTCGCCCGTGGGCACCTCCGAGGCCGCGGTGTGCTCCGACGGGAGCTGTACGTGTATCGCGCCGGATTGCGACGCCCTGAACTTCACGAACTGCGGGAATGGCGGCGGCACGACGGCGTGCTCCTGGTTCGACGGAAGCACTTGCAGGACCGCCACCTGCAGCTGTTCGAACAGGCGATGGGTCTGCCCTTGAGGTGACCGCGCCCCTCAGCCAGGACCCGCCAGGCGCGACAGCTCACGCCACTTCAGCATCGAGCGGCGGAGGTGTTCCTCCGGTGGGTCCTCGATGCCGAAGGTGTGGAGCATCACGGGGCCCTCGTAGCCGACCCGGCGCAAGGGGAGCAGGTATTCGGTCCCCACATCGAGGCTGCCCCGGTCCAGCGGTTGGATGACGTCGGACCAGGTGGAGGCGTTCGGGTCGAACTCGCGCGCGGCGCCGTGGATGCTCACGAGGGCGAGCTGGGGGGCGGCGGTGGTGATGATCTCCGCCAGCCGGTCGCGGTTGCCGGCCCTGAGCTCGTGGCAGAGGTGGAGCGAGGTCTTCAAGCGGGGACGGTCGACCGCGGCCATCAGCGCGAGTGACTCCTCGACGTTCTCGATGGCCTCGCCGTCGTGCGGGTACAGGACGACGTCCACGCCATGCGCGGTGGCCAGGTCCACCACGTCACGAACCGATGCGACCATGGCCGTCTTCGCGTCAGGAGGACCGTTCAGGATGAGCCACAGCGCGGTCCGCCTGGGCGCGAGCGCCGCCAGAATCCCGTTCAGCTCCTCGCGGTCCCAGGCCGTGTCGAAGGGCAGGCCGAAGAGGACGGCCGGAAGATGCACCCGCCCCGCCTCCACCGCGGGCTGGCGGGCATAGCTGTCAAAGGCCTCACGGCCCGGCCAGAACAGCGTCACCCCGGAGTATCCGAGCGAGTCGAGCAGCTCCACCTGCGCGGCGACCGGCCGCGACTCCAGCGTGAAGTTGAACGCACCGAGCGGAGCCTCGGGTGGCTCGGGGCGCCGTGGCTCGGCACAGCCTACGAAGGCCAGGAGCAGCAGGAAAGCAGTCGTCCGCATCGTCACGGGATTGAACTTCGAGGGAAGGGGGACAATCCAGGTCTGCATTTGCGCTTCAGCGCCAGTGATACAGGAAAGACGCTCCGGGAACGAAGGCGGGGGTGTCCTGGTGCTGCAATTGCGTTCCGGCGAGGATCCCCAGGTCCACGGACCACCGCGGCCCCATGAACCGCGCGCCCGCCGTCGCGAAGGCGAACGCGTCGGACATGGCGGGCACCGGTGAGATGGCGACTTCCCCCGCGAAGCCCCAGTGCTCGCTGACTCGCAGGAAGCCTCCCAACATGGGCAGCACCATCAAGCCCCCGTTGTCATCCCGGGCCCAGACGTAGATGGGTTGGACCGTGAAGGAGAGGTTCGCGTCGGCCGTCCCGTAGGTGAGGGTGCCGTAGGCGGCGGCGGCGTTGTGAAGCCCCTGCGAGCCAGGGAAGTCGCTGTCATAGGTGCCGCCCTGCATGCCGAACGCCAGATGCAGCTTCTCGGTCAGCGGCGTGGACACCTTGATGCCCCCCATGAGGCTGAAGGCCGTGTCGCCGTACACCAGCTGGAACGGGGTCGCCGTGGCCAGGTGCACGGACACGCGCTCGCTCAGGCCCACCTGCGCGACGGTGACGAAGAACGCCTCCTGTCCGACGAAGCCCTCTCCCGCATGCAGCGGCAGCGCTGTTGAACCGAGCAGCCCGCGCGTGCGGGTGGGGTTCTCGAACCAGCCTTCGGCGGACGCAGCGCCAGGGACGGCCAACGACAACAGGAGCAAGCAGATGAATCGTGGTGCCATGATTTCCCCCTTGGCTCAACGCCAGTGAAACAGGAACGAAGCCCCGGGGAGCACGGAGGGTTTGTCCGTGTCCTTCCATTGCTGCTCGGCGAGGAGCCCCAGGTCCAGGGACCACTGGCGCCCCATGTACCGCGCGCCCGCCGTCGCGAAGCCGAACGTGCCGCTGATGCCAGCGACCGGTGAGAGCGCGACCTCCCCGGCGAGACCCCATCGCTCTCCCAGCCGGACGAAGCCGCCCAGCATGGGCAGGACCATCAGGCTTCCGGAGTGGTAGGTCCCCCAGGCGAAGAAGGGCCGGACCGTGAGCGACACGTGTGCGTCCGCGGTCCCATAGGTGAGAATGCCGTAGACCGAGACGGCGTTGAGCGTGTCCAACAGATAGAGGCCGGTGTCGAAGCTGCCGCCCTGGACGCCGAACGCCAGATGCAGCCGCTCTGTCAGCGGGCTCGAAACCTTGATGCCTCCCAGGAGGCTGAAGGGGACGTCGTCGAAGGCACGGCCCATCGAATAGACGAAGCCGGCCGATGCCACGCTCACCGACACGCGTTCGCTCAAGCCCACCTCCGCGACGGTGAAGAGGAGCGCCTGCTGTCCGACGAAGCCCTCTCCCGCATGCAGCGGCAGCGCCGTTGAACCGAGCAGTCCGCGCGTGCGGGTGGGGTTCTCGAACCAACCCCGGGCCGATGCCGGAGCCAGCTCCTCGGCGCTGACGGAGGCGCCAGGGAGGGCCAACGACAAGATGAGCAGGCAGATGCGATGTGGCGTCATGGGTCCCCCGTCGTGGTGGCGGCCCCATACGCAACCACCATGCCAGGGAGGCCCTGCTCAGGAGTCGGGGAGCCGGTGCTCCATCGCGGTCAGCGGAGTGCTGACATGCGAGTCATGCCGCCACGGATTCCCAGCACGTGGCCGTGCTGACCCGGGCAGAGGCTCTTCCCAGCGCTTTGCGTCTCCGGCGAATCAAGGCACGTAGGCGATGCAATCAATCTCCACGCGCAGGCCCGCGTCCGGAAGCGCGGAGACCTGCACGGTGGTTCGCGCGGGCCGGTGACCGGCGAAGACGCGCTCGTAGACGGCGTTCATCCGGGCGAACTCCTGCATGTCCACCAGGAAGACGCCGCAGCGCAGGACGTGCTGGAGGCTGGAGCCGCCGGCCACGAGGATGCGCTCCAGGTTGCGCAGCACCTGCTCCGTCTGCGCTTCGATTCCGTCGGCCTGCACGCCGGTGGAAGGGTCCCTGGCCGCCTGGCCGGAGATGAAGAGAAGCCGGTCCAACTGCATGCCGGGAGAGTACGGGCCCGCGGGCTTGGGCAGTCCAGGCGCGAGGATGGGCTGATGCTTCGCTGACGTCATGGGTGTGTCTCCTGTGTCCGACAGGGGCGCCTGCCGGGTCTGCTGACGCAGCCCGTTCTCCCGGTGCGGATTCCCACACCGGGCGGCGATTCCCGGCAGGACAATGGCACGCCTAGAGTGCGCGTCCATGCGCGGGTGCTTTGTCTTTCTTGCAGTGCTGGGGCTGTTGTCCGGATGCAGCCACTACGGCCTTCCTCCTCCCAACGCGAACCATGGTCACCTGACCATGGCGATGGACGCCTACCTGCGGCACAAGGCCTCCTATCCGTATCTCCTGGATGCGGAGAACTTCGGGGTGCCCGTCCTCCGCAGGGCGGAGACCGATGCTCCCGCCCTGGAGTTGGACGCCGCACAGGCGGCCCTCGTCCACGAAGAGGTCGTCCGGACCTTGAAGGGCAAGCCCACGGAAGGCGAGGTCCTCCGGGCGCTGGGGGACCTGCGGGCCGCGTGTGACGCGGGCCATGAGCCGGCATGCACGTACCTGGAGAAGGAGTTCCAAGCGCCCAAGCGCGGCGAACACCCGTTGAGGTACCCGGATGTGAAGAAGCTCCCGGGGGGCGTCGAGTTCGCGGTCGTCATCGTCCAATGCCATATCTCCGCGGACGGGCGGATGCGGGGCTGCGATGTCATCGAGGACGGGGCGGGGGAGTTCTCACGGAGCTTCATCGAGCAACTGGGCGCGCACCCCTTCCAGCCCGCGACGCTCGCCGGCCACCGGTTCGCCTCGGAGTACCTGTTCGCCGTCACGTGCAGCAGGGGAGGGAACTACAAATACAAGCTGCCCCTGGAGCAGAAGATGGGATGGGCCCGGCTGAGGGTGTCACGCTTCCCGGAGAGCTCGGCGGCCTGGATCAACCTGGCCATGCAACTTGCCCTGCACGAACCCCAGGCGCCGGAGTATCCAGCGGTCATCGAACGGGCATACGCGCTGGCGCCCCGGGCTCGGTGGGTCGCCACGGAACATTCATGGCGGCAGGTCCAGGCGGGGCAGTACGCCGCTGCCCTTTCGGCCATCCGCCCCGCGCTGCATGACTCCGAGCAGCGGGAACACCCCAATCCCTACGTGCTGGAAACCGCCGCCGCCGCGCACTTCGGGCTCCATCGGTGTCCCGAGGCGCTGGCCGCGCAACGGCAGGCCGTGGACGAGCTGCCCATCGAGTGGCCCACCCCTGAGCGTGAGCGCTTCAAGCACAGGCTCCAGGAGTACGAAGCCACGTGCGGTGCGGCCCCGGCCGTCAGCGCAAGATGAAGCGTGACAGCCAGTCCGCCGCGTCGCGGGTCGCCTCCTGCCAGTCCGCTTCTCGCATCATGTGGCCGGACTCCGGGAACTCGCGGTGGCGCAGCCGCTCCGGGGCCTCGGCGTAGAGGGGCTTCAGCTGTGCGTGGAGCGCCTTCGCGGGACCGGGAGGCACCACGTCGTCCATCCCTCCGGTCTGGCTGAAAAGGGCCGTGGGGAAGAAGCGCTGCGGGTGGCGGTGCGGGCTGGCCGGCCTGGGCAGGCCCCACTCCGGTGAGCCGAGGAACGGCACTGCGGCGCGCAGCCGCGGCTCCCGCACGAGCGCCGCGTAGGTGATGTATCCGCCCAGGGAGACACCGCCGATTCCCAGGCGAGCCGGGTCCGCGCCGTGTTCCCCCACCAGCGCATCGAGCAGGGCGGGCACCTCGCTCGCGGTGGCCTCGACCACGTCGAGGAACTCCTCCAGCCAGCGGGGATTCCCATCGGCGAAGCGCGCGTCGAAGTCCGGGAAGCGGCGCTCGCCGTGTCCCACGGCGTCCACGCCCACCGCGAAGAGCCCCTGATCCGCGAAGAGCCGCAGCTCGCGCTCGTGGACCTCCGTGCCCCCGCCCAGCCCGTGGAAGAAGAGGACCACGCCCCGACGGAGCGCTTCCTGCCTCGACCCCTGGTGGACGCCCATCACGGGAGCCCGGGCCAGGACGAAACGCGACGTGTGGAGACTCATGGTCAGACTCCTTTGTGGCGAGGGCACTTGCCGCGAAGTGCTAGACCCCAGGATATGCTCCCCGAGAAGATCTACCTCATCGACCGCTCACCGCAGTTGGTGCGGGCCTGGACGGAAGCCTTTGATCCGTTCGACTTCGTCGCCGTGCGGGAGGAGGACTTCTTCGCCATTCCGACGGATGCCATGGTCAGTCCGGCCAACAGCTTCGGCATCATGGACGGCGGATTGGACCTGGCGATCCGCGACACCCTGGGCCTCCAGGTCCAGGAGGCCGTGCAGCGTGCCATCCTGGCGGAGCACCACGGCGAGCTTCCCGTCGGCGCCGCGGTGGTCGTCCCCTCCGGCGATACGCGCTGGCCGTTTCTCGTGGCCGCGCCGACCATGCGCATCCCGGAGAGCATCGCGCAGACGGTGCACGCCTATCTCGCGTTCCGCGCGGTCCTGCTCGCCGTGAAGCGCCACAACCAGGCCGCGGGCGCTCAGGCCATTCGCACCCTGGTCTGCCCGGGGCTCGGAACTGGCATTGGCGGGATGGATGTCCGGCGCTGCGCCGTCCAGATGCGGATGGCGTTGATGCACGTCCTGGATCCCGCGCGCATCCCCTCCTTCCGGGACATCCACCTCGTGCACCGCGCGATGCGCTCCGTCTAGGACGGAGCCTCTCTAAAATCCGCGTGACATCTCCGGATGATGCATTGCGCACGCGCGCGGCCGGGGGCACAAGGCGCGCGGCGGTCGCCCGTCGCACTCCCGCGCCAGGCCACCGTTCGCCGGAGGGGAAATGTCCCGCATGTGCCTCATCGCCGCGCTCATATGGCTCGCGGCCTGTAACACGCAGGTTTCCAACCCTGAGGAGCACGCGGCCCATGAACAGGTGGTTCAGGGCGAGCTCGAAGTCCGGGTCGTGGATGCGCCGTCGTTCAAGGCGTCACGTGAGGAGTTCTTCCTCTTCGTCGGGGACAAGCATCTGCCGCTGGTCTTCACCGGTGGAACACCGGAGGGGTTGCGCAGCGGTCAGCGGGTAACGCTGCGCGGGACCCAGGGGGAGCAGCGCTTCATGGCCCGGAGCGTGGACGTGGACCGCCACGCCGCGGCCGTGCAGGCCACTTCGGGCGAGTGTGGCGTCACCGGGGTGCAGCGCAGCCTCGTCATCCTCGCGGCCTTCCCGGGCATGCCCCAGCCGGCAGCCACCCCGCAGGGAATCCATGATGCGTTCTTCTCCACCACGCAGCGCTCGCTCGCGACCTACTGGAGTGAGGTGTCCGAGGGCCGCACCACGACCACGGGCAACGTGCGGGGCTGGTACACGCTGGACCGCGCCTATTCCTGCTCGGAGACGGACGCCATGCGTGACGCGGCCGTGCGCGCGGCGGACGCGGACGTGGACTTCCGGCAGTACGACCGCATCTTCATCGTCCACCCCAATCCCACGCAGGGTTGCGCCTACGCGGGGCAGGCCACCTTGTCTTGCGGACAGGTCGCGACGGCGGATGGCACCGTGACGGCCTCCATGGCCTGGCTCGTCGCGGACTGGATGACGAGCCACGACACCGCCGTGAAGCTGGTGACACATGAGGCAGGTCACAACCTCTCGCTGAACCACGCGAGTTCGCGCGACTTCGGCGCGCAGCCGCTGGGCATGCCGGGCACCCTGGGGACCATCGACGAGTACGGGGACCTCTTCTCGTCGATGGGCGATTGGAACCTGGGCCACTACGCGGCGCCGCACAAGGCACGCATCGGCTGGTTGGATTCATCCGCGGTGGCCCAGGTGGAGGGCACCGGCGGCACCTTCACGCTCGCACCGGTGGTGGCGTCCGGTGGACTCAAGGCGCTCAAGGTGCGCCGGCGCGCTGGTGCCAACGACTGGCTTTGGGTGGAGTACCGCCGGCCCGTGGGGTTCTTCGAGTCGACGTTGGCGTCCCAGGTGTTCGGCGGCGCGCTCATCCACCTGGAGGACGCGGACACGCGGGATGGCACCCACCTGCTCGACTTCACGCCGGGGACGTCCTCCTGGGGCGACCCAGCCCTGTTGCCGGGCACGACGTGGAATGACCCGTACAGCGACCTCTCCCTCACGGTGGATGCGGCGACGGCCGCGGGGCTGACGGTGAGCATCCAGTACCGCACGACGACCTGTGTGCAGGCCGTGCCCGAAGTGCGGGTGACGCCCCTGGAGCCGACCTTCTGGCCCGGAGCGCGGCCGGAGTTCGCGCTGGAGTTGATCAACCGGGATTCGGCCGGCTGCGGTCCGAGCACCTTCCAACTCTCCGCCATCGTCCCCCCGGGCTGGGGCTTTGACCCGCTGCCCGCGCAGCGCACGGTCGCCGCCTCCAGCACCGACACCCTGGGCCTCCAGACATATGTGCCCTACAGCACGCCGCCCGGGCTCTACACGGCGGGTGTCACCATCACGAGAGGCAGTCAGAGTGTGCAGGGCACTGCCACGGTGGAGGTCGTCGAGCGTTGCATCGCGACGCCGCCCACGCTGTCGCTCTCGCCCGCGACCGTGACGGCGGCCCCGGGCTCGGACGTCACGTGGACGGTGAGCGTCATCAACAACGACTCCGCCTCGTGCAATTGGGTCTGGTACGACTTCTGGAGCACCCTGCCGGATGGCTGGGACACGTCCTTGTCTGACTGGGGCGTCAACCTGCCTCCGGGCGGCGACTACACCTTCACGATGACCAAGACCGTGCCTCCAGGCGCGCGCGGCACGCACACCGTGGACCTGATCATCAATCAAGATGAGTTCGGCATCGCGGCCAGTGCCACGGCCACGGTGAACGTGGTCGGCAGCGCGCGGTGACGGAAGCGGCGGTCCGCGTGCACCTCCCGACGCGGACCGCCTGCCTCTCCCTGTTGCCACCCGGCGCGTGCCGGGTTCCTCCCTACGGGCCGAAGCGCTGCCGGTACTCAGAGGACGTGATGAGTCCGTTGACGACGCCCCTGTAATCCCCCGTATCGAGCAGGTACCGGTACCAGAAGAGGACGCCGTCGGGGTCGCGGGTGCGTTGGAGGAACTTCCAATAGACGTGGTTGAGGAATGCGTCGTCGTAGTTGGGCGATGACGGGTTGAGCTCGGGGTACATCGTCTGGCTCTCCGGCGACCGGAGCATGTCGAGCGCGATGGTGGCCCGGGTGGAGGCCACGCACGTCGGGTCGCCATTGCACGCGTTCAGCAGACCCAGATGGTAGTTCCACCCGGAGGTGTCTGGCTTGCGCTTGAGCACGTCGTAGTAGAGCTGCTGCACGAAGAAGCTCGACTGGGCAATGGGGTTGGCCGCTCCGTAGCTGACCGCGGCATTCACGGCGGCGGTCGCGTCGACGATGCCAATGCCGCACCCCATGCAAGCCGCCGGGAAGGGCCTGGACGTGGAGCGCAACAACGAGGTCACCGCGTCGACTCGCAAGAATGGGTTGGCCGACAACATCAGCGCCGCCACGCCCGCCACGTGCGGCGCGGCCATGGAGGTGCCGGAGCTGTAGTCATACGTGTCGCTCCCCGGGACGGTGGTGCCCGAGTTGTACGTCGAGAGGACATTCTCCCCGGGCGCCGCGAGCGCCACCGTCGGACCGTGATTCGAGAACCACGACCGGGCGCCCGATGCATCCAGCGAGGCCACGGCGACCACCCCCGGGCAATTGGCCGGCGCGGAGTTTGCGGCGTCAGTGCCGCTGTTGCCCGCGGCAACAACCACGACCGCCCCCCGGAGCCGAGCGCTGTCGATGGCATTGGCGTAGGTGTAGTTGCAGGCGCCGGGGCCCCCCAGCGACAGATTGATCACGCGCGCGGGAGTCGTGTTGTCAGGCACTCCAGCGACCGGCGCGCCCGCGGCCCACTGGATGCCGTCCGCGATGTCAGACGTGTAGCCGCCGCACATGCCAAGCACGCGCACCGGCAGGATTCTGGCGCCATGGGCCACGCCCGCGACGCCCAGGCCATTGTTCGTCAGAGCGCCGATGGTGCCGGCCACGTGGGTGCCGTGCCATGAGCTGGTCTGTCGATTGGGATCGCTGACGCACCAGTCGCCCGGATCCCGCGCATCGCCGTCGCGCCCATCGCCGTCATTGGGATTGACGGCACCACCCCAGAAGGGAAGCGTGACGAAGTCGTATCCCCCCAGGAGGTTGGCGGCCAGGTCGACATGCGGGCGATACCCGGTGTCCACCACCGCGACGACCACGCCGGCCCCTCGGGCGCGGTCCCACGCGGCGGGGGCGTTGATGCCCGGAAGGGAAGGGGAGAGATTGGGCTGGAAGGCGTAGAGCGGATCATTCGGCACCAGCGTGGGCCGCATGATGAGGTCCGGCTCGGCGTACTCCACCTCCGGGTTGGCGCCGGATATCCGCTGGGCCAACGCCAGGGCTTCCTCATACGCCATCTTCCGGTCCACGGCCCACACCTGCGCTCCCCGCCCGTCGGTGCGCAGTTGCCGGGCGCCCAGTCCGCGCTGCAGGGCCACGTCCATGACCTGGCGGCTTGCCAACCGCGCGGCGTCGGCGCTCTTCCGGGCCGCGGCATGGTCGCGGTAGCGGACGATGATGCGGTCCGTGGGATACGGATCCACCGCCCGGGTTTGCTGGCCCGAGGACCCGAACGCGAGCAGGGGCGTCAGCGTCAAAAAGGCAGCCAATCCCCTGGCGCGAGGATGAAGTGAAGAATGCACTGTCATGGCAAGGGTCCTTGAGAGGATGGGGGGCTGCCATCGAACCAGAAAGGGCCTCCAAGGCGGTATCGGAAACAGGAGGGTCAGTTCCTCGTGAACGTGAACTTGAATTCCCTCTCAAGAACATCCATTCGCGTGGCGAGCGAGTAGTTGTCCCGGGCCTCCAGGTCGTACTTTCCGGCGTAAAGCAGCCCGACCGCCTCATTCGTCTCGGCATCGACCCAGACGGACCCCGAGTCGCCATGGTCGGCGACGGCGCCGCCTGCGAAGGGCATGATGACGAACTGCACGCCCTTGTCATTGGTGACAGGGGACTGGATTGCCTGGATGATCAGCATTCTGTCGTCGAGATGATGAACCCGCCCGTAGGTGACTCCGGTCACCGCCCCTGACTTCTTCACGATCATGCCGAGGCGTGGGGCCACTGCTGGCCCAATGAGATACGGCGGATTCCCACGGGCGTAGAAGCTGAAGTTGACGTTGTCTTCCAAGGGGCAGATGGCGACATCCAGCGCCTTGTTGGCAAGCATCGGCGTCGCATAGGCGATGACACGCGCCAGGCGATTTCCACCCCCGCCGTACTTGGGGTGGAAGATGGGGAGCAACTTGTTGGTCGTGGCCTTGGTCCACCAGGCCGGCAGCGGCCTTTCGTACAAGGTTGCTCGCATGGGCATCCGCTGCTGGAGCTCCTTCTGTTGCTCGGCCTCATCCGAAAACGCGACGTGGTGGTTCGTCAGAAGGCAATTGACACCTCCAATCTGGACGAACGCACCCAGAGTTCCTTTGTCCGCGATGGTCGCACCACTGATGGACAGCCCGGGAGTCACCTGGATGTGAGTCTCTTCAGGCGGCGCAGGCTTCCTGTTGAGCGTCGTTGGCATTGCGTCCTTGGGGATGGAATGGGGTGCAGGAGGGGCGGCAGCAATCCATGTGCCAGCGCGGGCCGGCTCGTGGAGGATGGGCTCACACCGGGAGCGCTGCGTCCGAAGATAACGCAGCGCTGGCCGGGAAGGACGCGCTTCGCTGGGGCGTCAGCCGTACAGCTCACTGAGCGGTCCGGGCGCGATGCGCGTGCTGAACTCCAGCCCGAGTTGAAGTACGAGTAGGAGCTGTCGCTGGCGCGCTGGCCCTCGTCGTCGAACCCGGAGGTCTTCGCGGGGTCGCCCTTGAAGCCCAGGGCCAGGTGCTCGTAGCCCAGCCAGCGTCGCGGTGCGGTGGGTCGGGTTGGGCTCGGGCTCCTGCGGAGCGGGTCTTTCTGGCAGAGTGTGTGCTTTCGCTGGGGGCCCGCCATGCAGAGCAGTGTCATCACGGAAGTGTTCCTGCCGATTGCCCTGGGGGTGATCATGCTCGGCCTCGGGCTGAGCCTCACCCTCGCGGACTTCCGCCGCGTGGCGGTGTATCCGCGCGCGGCGCTGGTGGGCCTGGGCTGTCAGACGCTGCTCATGCCCGCGGTCTGTTACGCCATCGCGACCGGCTTCGGGCTGCCTCCCCAACTCGCCGTGGGGTTGATGCTGCTCTCCGCCACGCCGGGCGGCGCGACCGCGAACCTCTTCAGCCACCTGGCCAAGGGCGATGTCGCGCTGAACGTCAGCCTGACGGCGGTCAACAGCGTGCTGTCGTTGCTCACGCTGCCGCTCATCGTGAACTTCTCCCTGGCGCACTTCATGGGGGAGGAGCGCGCCATTCCGTTGCAGTTCGCCAAGATCGTCCAGGTGTTCGGCATCGTCCTGGTGCCCATTTCGATGGGAATGCTTGTGCGCGCGAAGCGGCCGGCGCTCGCGAATGGCCTGGACCGGCCCGTGCGCATCATCTCGGCGCTGTTCCTGGTGCTCGTGGTGCTCGCGGCGACGCTCAAGGAGCGGGATCAGCTGGGCACGTACTTCCAGAGCGTGGGGCTCGCGGCGCTTGCCTTCAACCTGGCCAGCATGGCGGTGGGTTTCGTGGTGCCCATCCTGCTGCGTGTCGAGCGCAAGCAGGCGGTGGCGATCGCGATGGAGGTGGGCATCCACAACGGCACGCTCGCCATCGCCATTGCCTCCAGCCCCCGGTTGCTCAACGACGGCGTGATGGCCATCCCCGCGGCCATCTACAGCGTCATCATGTTCTTCACCGCCGGAGTCTTCGGCGCCCTGGTCGCCCGGAGACAAGCCACGAGCGCGACCGCGGAGGAGCTGCAGCCGCGCAGGGCTCCGTGAACGTCTTTGCCCGTGCACGGCTGAAGCACTGACACGACAGGCCTGCTCCCCCAGGACACCTCACGGGGGAACAGGCCCGTTCACGACGACCGCTGGATTACACCTGGCGCGGGTCGCTCAGTACGTGCAGCGCAGGACCTGACGGTAGGTGCCGCACTGGCTGAAGTCCGTCGTGCCCGCGGGCTGCGAGTGGTAGCAGTTGGAGACGGCGGGCTCGCAGGGCAGGCTGGGCCAGACGTCGTAGGCGTCGCCGTCGGTGAGCGCGAACTCCGTCACGCGCGCCACCAGCCGGGCGGTCTTCTGCATCGTCGCGCCGTTGTCGCCGCCAGCGCTGAAGGCGAGCGGGACCGTGTGCGGGTCGATGGCCTCGTGCAGCTTCGTGTACGTCCAGTCGAGCTTGTAGTTGGGCCGGCCGTAGACGGACGGGATGCCGTCCGGCGCCGTGACGGAGAGCCAGTCGGTGTACCCGGCGACCGAGGCGTGGCCCCGGTAGATGAGGTTTTCGTTGCCCTGGACGACGTAGCGGGGGGTGACGGCCTCGTCGATCCAGATGCCCGAGTCGCCGCGGAAGTCGTAGAAGCGCGGGGCCACCACGATGCGCGCGGTATACGAGCGCGGCGTGCCCGTGTTGGTGGTGACCTTGACGAAGAGCGGCAGGCCCGAGAGCATCGTGTTGAGCTCGTGCCCCTCGTGGAGGACGATCTCGAACCGGCGCTCGCTGATGACGTTCGCGTCGCCGAAGGCGTCGTCCGGAACGAAGCTGAGGACGTCCGCGAGGTAGCGGTTCGCGGTGGCGCGGATGACGAGCGCGCGGACGCCGTCACGCTGCTCGAAGGTGCCGAGCGTCTCGAAGCTCAGCTCGTTGTTGCCCACCGTGGCGTAGAGGCGGGTCGCCGTCTCCGCGGCGGTGCTGACGCCCAGCTCCTCCTGGGACTCGGCTTCGATGGGGGTGTTGTCACAGGCCGCGAGCGCGGTGAGGCAGGTCAATGCAAGGGCACGTAGATGCATGGGGGATCTCCAGGTGAAGCATTATCTGTATCACACGCCCCTGACACCGCCCCTGACTGGGATTGTGCCAGCCTTGTCACAAGACACTCGTCACGGCTCTTCCTCCCGGTGGGGGAATGGGGTCCACTTGGCGCCCCTCCACGAACGGGTGCTTGCACCATGACGAAGAAGACGGCTGCTTCCGATATGAACCCGACGGGTCTCTCCCGCCGCACGCTCCTCGGGGCCGCGGCGGCAGTGACGGGGGCGCTGGCCGCCCGTGATGCGCGCGCCGCCACGCCGACCGCCGCCGCGCCCGGGGCCTTCGCGCTCGAGGAGGCGACCGTCGCGGAGCTGCGCGCGGGCCTGGAGTCCGGCAAGCACACCGCGCGCGGGCTGACGGAGGCCTACCTTGAGCGCATCCGTGCGCTCGACCGCACCGGGGACCTGCCGTTGTGTTCGGTCATCGAACTGAACCCCGACGCGCTCACGCTGGCCGACGCGCTGGACGCCGAGCGCAAGGCGAAGGGCGCGCGCGGGCCGCTGCACGGCATCCCCGTGCTCATCAAGGACAACATCGCCACGGCGGACAAGATGCAGACCACCGCGGGCTCGCTCGCGCTGGTGGGCGCTGTTCCCCCGCGTGACGCGTTCATCGTGGAGCGGCTGCGCGCCGCTGGCGCCGTCCTCCTGGGCAAGACGAACCTCAGCGAGTGGGCCAACTTCCGCTCCACGCACTCGATGAGCGGCTGGAGCGGACGTGGCGGCCTGTGCCGCAATCCCTATGCGCTCGACCGGACCCCTTCCGGTTCAAGCTCCGGTTCGGGCGCGGCCACCGCGGCCAGCTTCTGCGCCGTGTCGGTGGGCACGGAGACGGACGGCTCCATCGTCTCACCCGCGTCCGCGTGTGCGCTGGTGGGTTTGAAGCCCACGGTGGGGCTCGTCAGCCGCGCGGGCATCATCCCCATCTCCTCGACCCAGGACACCGCGGGTCCCATGACGCGCACCGTGGCGGACGCCGCGGCGCTGCTGAGCGTGCTCGCGGGCGAGGACCCACGCGACGCGGCCACCGCCGCGGGCAAGGGCCGCGCCCACCCGGACTACACGAAGTTCCTCGACCTCCAGGGGCTCAAGGGGGCGCGCATCGGTGTCCCGCGCGAGCGGTTCTTTGGCTACCACCCGGCCACGGACGCGGTCGTGGAGCGCGCGCTCGAAGTGATGAAGGCGCAAGGGGCCGTGCTGGTGGATCCGGTGGTGCTGCCCAACCTGGCGAAGCTCGACGAGCCTGAGTTGGAGGTGATGCTGTATGAGTTCAAGGCGGGCCTGGAGGCCTGGCTCGCACAGCTGGGGGAGGGCGCCCCCGTGCGGACGCTCGCGGACCTCATCGCCTTCAACGAGAAGAACCGCGAACGCGAGATGCCCTACTTCGGCCAGGAGCTGCTGCTCCAGGCGCAGAAGAAGGGCCCGCTCACGGACACCGCCTACAAGAAGGCGCTCGCGGCGTGCCGCCGGTATTCGCGCGCCGAGGGCCTGGACGCGGTGATGAACAAGCACAAGTTGGATGCGCTCGTGGCTCCGACGCAGGCACCGGCGGGGCCCATCGACCTGGTGCTGGGCGACCACTGGCTGGGCAGCAGCTCCACGCCCGCCGCCGTGTCCGGCTACCCGACCCTGACGGTGCCCGCGGGTGACGTGTACGGGCTGCCGGTGGGGGTGTCCTTCCTCGGCCGCGCCTGGAGTGAGTCCGTGTTGCTCAAGCTCGCCTATGCCTACGAGCAGGCCTCGCACGCGCGGCGCAAGCCTGGATTCGTCCGGAGCGTGGACCTGCGCGGCGCGTAGGGGAGGGCGGAGGCTTCGGCCGCTACATGAAGCCGAAGCCCTTCTTGACGAGCAGCTTTCTGGAGGAGCTTGCCTTCACGGTGGTGAGCTCGATGGTGTCTTCGCTCACGCCGGTGACGTCCTCCTTCAGCTCACCGACGAACTTACCGTACTCCCCCGTCTTGGGATTCAGGACCAGGATGGAGACGATCTCGTCGTAGCCGTAGATGTCGAACTTGCACGACATCCCTCCCATGCTTCCACATTTGAGCTTGATCTGGATCGCCGCGTTCGTGGCGAAGCTGTCCAGGATGCCCCGGGCCGCCAGACAACTGTAGATCTTGATGGTGATCGCCTTGTCGGTCAGCCCGTCCGAGAACACCCGTGAGGCAAGCTCGTGCGGCTGGAGGACTTCCTGGGTGCCACCTTCCATGGGGCCCCGGTCGACCATGTGGTTCGGCGTCACGTCGCCGTGGCCAATGATGTAGAGCGTGTCACCGCTCTTCAGGTCGCCGAGCGGCTTGTCCGGGCCGTGTCGCACCCGCACCAGGTCCTTGGTCCAGCCCCGCGTCTCCTCTGCCTTGATCCACCTGTCGATGAGGTCTTCGATGCAGTCGCTCTTGAAGGGATTGTAGAGAAACACTCTGGGCATGTGCGTCATTGCACCATGCGTCCCCCTTCGAAGTCGAGCCGCACCGTCAACCGTACGGGGCAATGCATTGCTCGCGCTACAGGAAGCCATCGTGTGCTCGCTGAATGCGATGCTGGCCGAACTGGGCGAGCACGGCCTCCAGAACCAGGCGCTGTGGGAAGGGGCCGTGCCGGGCAATGGCGGCGACCTTGATGTCGCCGGGATGACCCGGGACTGCGCGGCCGCATGGCAGGAGGTGATGCGCCTGCGTGAGGCCGGCTGTGAAAGCCAGGCGCTGGTTTCACCGTATGTCGGCGGTTGGATGGACCCCATCGGTTCGCCGGACTGGCTGGACAGGCTGCGGCAGGGAGTGGCACGTCGAGACGCGAAGTGGGTCGACCGACTCACCCGAAGTCTTCGCGACGACGAAGCGTCCGACTGACGCCGCGCCCACTGACCTGGGATGCGTCTGCCCTTACGTCTCAGCGCCAGTCCTCCTCGGCCCCTCCACTCCAGCTCTTACCCTCAACATGGCTTCTCTCCCGCCTATACGCGTCCCAACAGCTACCTCCAGTCCTGCATGACTCCGAAGCCCTGGGCGACGAACTCGGAGCACTCACCGTCACCGAGGACGGACTGGTCGTGCTCAAGGTCGGTAAGGGGACGTCCCGCATCAGCATCTACAGTCGCTACCGGAAGAACTACCTGGATTGGGTGGAGAAGACCCACGGCCGGGCAGCTCGAAAGGCGGCGGAGGTTCGCATTGGCAGCGGTAACCCCATGCACCACCTCATCCCGGACGCGGTTGCCCAGAGACATCCGCTGATCCGCAAGGCCCTGGAGCGGATCGAGGGCTACACCATCGACCGAGGCACGAACATCCTCGACATGCCCTGCAAGGATCCGAAGGGGAAGATCATGCACCTGGGCAGCCATCCCAAATACAACAGCTACGTCACCACGCTGCTGGATGATGCACTGGAATCACTGGATGACGCCCTGGGTAAGCGCAAGCCCGGCTCCAACCTGACGCCGCGCGAGATCGAAGACGCGCTCCTCGAAATCGAGATGAACCTTCGCGAGGCCATCGAGTCTGGCAACCTCCCCATGGATGTCCTCAAGGAGTTGAGCGAGGATGGAATCGTCGTGGGCAAGAAGCTGGCGCTGCTGGAGTTGCCCTCCCACGAGGAGTCGCTCACGGCATGATGTACGCATTGACGGCCGACATCTCGCACATCGAGGAGGAAGGTGTCTTCGACGCTACCCTCATTGAGTTCGACGGCTTCGAGTCCGTCACGTTCCACAAGCCGGGCATCGACTATCAACGGGAGCGAGGCGCTCCCGAGGTCATCGAGTTCGTCGGCAACTTGAAGAACGCGGCCCGGCTCGATCACCTGTTCACCGCGCCCCGGGGGCTGCTGCTGCTCTCTCGGCGCATGATGGGGGTACTCGAATCCGTGGGGCCGTTCCGCCACCGACTCATCCCCACGGTCATCTACGCGGAACGCATCAAGTCCCTGGTGCGCGACCGCTTCACCGGGCAACGGACCTGGCACGCGTTAGAAGACCCGACCCTGAAGAACGAGGACTTCGTCATCCTCCAACTGCTGGAGGAGACCGACTGCCTCGACCGCGAACGTACCCTGGTGAAAGGGGTGCCCTTCCACCAGTCCAGAGCGGGATTGCTAGGCAAGGAGAAGGCGCACCCCCTTGTCCTCGAACCTCCAGTGGGAGGTTTTCCTCCGGTGTTCTCCGTCCCCGAATTCTCCTTCTACTGCTTCACGGAGGAGGCCCGGCAGGCGTGTGAACGCGCGGAACGGAAGGGGCTCTGGTGGCGTCCCCAACGGTGACGAACCTGCCCTGAGCCGCTACTTCCGCGGGGGCTTCGGCGCTTCCGCGGGTGGCGCCTTGGGGAAGGCGAGGTAGCCCTTCTCGGTGTACCAGGCGAGCACCTCCACCTGCAGCCGGCCCGCCTTGACCATCGGGTCCTGCTCGGCGAGCTGCCGCGCCTCCTGCTTCGTGGCCGTGCGGTAGATGCATGCGCCGCGCATGCCCACGTCGTCCTGCTCGTCGAAGGGGCCCGCGAGCACCATCTTCCCGCTCTCCCCCATGCGATTGAGGTGCGCGAGGTGCTCGCCCTGCAGCTTCTGGAGGGCCTCGGGCTCCATCTTGGGCGCGTTGGGCGCGCGCTTGAGCAGGACGAGGTAGTGCTTGTCGAACTCGACCTTCTCCTCGGCCGGGGCCGCGGCCTTCGTTGCCGGCGCGCCTGGCGCGGCAGGAGTGGAGGAGAGGGCGAGCAACAGCAGCGTGGTGGTGAGCATGGTGTGGGGCACCCTAGGGGGCTGACCCGACATCGTGCCATTGTCCCGCGGTGAAACCGGGTGCTCCGCGAGCCGGAACCGTCGAGGCTCCGGCTCGCTGCCGCCGTTGAGCGCGGCGGGCTATCCGCCCCGCCCCTCGAGCGCCAGCCCGCTGCTGTGCGCGGCGGCATACGCGTGCGCGGGGTGGGCGACAGGCTCCTCCACGGGCGCGGGCTGCATGAGGCCCGCCCCCAGGAGCGCACCCTCGAGCGAGCCGTGCATCCGCCCTTCGAGCAGGTGCTTCGAGAGCGGCTCGAGCGCGGCCTCCAGGTGGGGCGGCACCTTCACCAGCGCCAGGTGCGCGCTGCGCACGGCGAGGAACTCCGCCAGGTACTGGAGCGTCGCCACACCGGCGGCGTCCACCAGCGACACCCTCGACAGGTCGATGACCACCAGCTTCGCCCAGGGCGGACCGTCCACGAGGTCGTAGAGCTTGAGGTGGTTGATGAACAGGATGGGCCCGTCCACACGCGCCACCATGAGGTCCAGCGCCTGGGGAGCGTTGAGCGCTTCCGGCGCCTGCATGTGCAGGCCGCGCTGCAGCTGCGACGCATCCGTCACCCGCTGCACCTCCAGCCGCAGGGCGCCATGGCGACGCACGTAGAGGAGGCTCGCCAGCGCGAGCCCGGCCCCGATGCCGACAAACACGTTGAACATAGCGATCCCCAGCGCGGTGACGAGCACCACGCTCAACGTCGACTTGGACTGATTCCACATGGCAACAAGGCCCTCCAGATTGAGCAGGCGCACCCCCACGACCAGCAGGATGGCGGTAAGTGCGGCAATGGGGATGCGCGCCACCAGCGGCGCGAGCAGCGCCATGGCCACGAAGAGCCACAGTGCATGCATGACGGAAGCGGCGCGGGTGCGCGCGCCCGCTTGAATGGAAGCGCTGGCGCGCACGATGGCGCCCATCACCGGGAAGCCGCCAATCAGTCCGGCGGTGATGTTGGCCAGGCCTTGCGCCATCAGGTCCTGGTCCAGGTCACTGTGGGTGCTCGCACCCGTGAGCGCATCGAGCGAGCTCGTCGCGAGCAGCGAGCCGAGCGACGCAAGCAGCGCGAGGCCGAAGGCCGCCGGCAGGAGGCTCGCGAGGTGCACGCCCTCGAAGGACGGCAGCGTCGGCATGGGCAGCGAGCGCGGCAAGGCGCCCACCGCGTCGTAGCCCGCCCCGAGCCAGACCATGAGCACGGTGCCAATCGTCAGCCCCACGAGCACCGCGGGGATGCGCTTGTGCACCTTGGGCAGGGCCACCATGGCCAGCGCCGTGAGGGCTCCGGCGGCAATCCCGAGCCAGCCCACGCGCTCGCCCCAGTTGTGCTGCAGCGCGAGCGCCACGGCGTCCGCGTGCGTGTCCTCCACCGCGAACAGCCGCGGCAGTTGCGTGTTGAGCAACAGCAGACCAATGCCCACCGTGAAGCCCATCACCACCGGACGTGGGATGAGCCGCGCGAACCGCCCGGCGCGCAGGAGCCCCAACGCCACCTGCATGGCGCCCGCGAGCACCGTGGCGATGGCGAGGCCCACGGCCCCGTGCGCCGCCACGATGGCCGCGGCCAGGGGCAGCAGCGCCGCCTCCGGGCCCGTGACCTGGAAGCGGCTGCCGCTGAACAGCCCGCCCACGACGCCCGCCACCACGCCGGAGACGAGTCCCACGCTCGCGGGCAGTCCCGCGGCGGTCGCGAGCGCGACATTGAGAGGAAGTGCCACGCACGCCACGCTCAGGCCGGCGGCTGCGTCGGCTGGCAGGCTGCTGGGCTGTACCATCTCGCGCCAGCTGTGGATGAGCTCGCCCGCACGCCGGGTCGAGAAGGATGGCTTGGAGAGAGCGGTCGTCGAACGCATGGACGACACGCCTTTCAGGTGCCGTGCCAAGGGCCGTCTCAGAGGGGAGCGTGCCCCGCTGTCGGTCCATCCCCTCAGCGCCCCTGTCGGCTCGGACCAACACTGTTGGGACCGACAGACGGCCGTGCGAAGTGACGGGCCGTGCGCGCGGACGCGGGTTAGATTGCGCGCCATGTTGGTGCTTCGACTGCGTGCCCGGCTCTTGTTGTCCTACGCGGTGGTTACCGCGCTGCTGGTGGCCGCCTTCTCCCAGATGGCCGTGGGCCTCATGCGCACCCACGAGGTGGTGGCGAGCGTGGGCCGCGAGGAGCTCGCCTCCTTCGAGCGAGAGCAGCGCGTGTACGTCGCGGCCTGGGCGCTCGAGCTGGCGGTGCGGCGCGGAGTGGTGGCCTGTGAGCAGCACGACAGCAGCGCGGCCTCCGTGCACCGCGCTGTCGCCAGTGCGCGCCACGTGCTGCAGACCGCGCTCGGCACCGGCACGGTGCATCTGGATGCGGGCATCCGCGCGAGCGCCCAGGACTATGTGCAGTACGCCCTGCAATTGGAGCAGGCCGGCACCTGTGAGTCGATGCTGTCGTTTCCCCTGCGTGAGCGGCGGCTGCACCTGGATGAGGTCCTCACCACGGTGTGGTCCGAGCGCACGCGGGACATGCGCCTGGCCATCCAGGCGAAGGAGGACCAGGCGCGCTCCATCGGGTCGGCGGCGCTGAGCTCAGGCGGGCTCTTCGGCCTCCTGGGCATCGTCGCCGCGGGAGTGCTCGCCTTGTCGCAGGCTCGCGCGGTGTCGAACTCGGTGGCGCTGCTCTCCACGCATGCGCGCCGCATTGGCCAGGGTGACTTCAGCCCGCTGCCTCCATTGCGCGGCCCCGAGGAACTGCGCGCGCTCTCGCTGGACCTGGATCGCATGCGGGGGCGCCTGGCGGAGTTGGATCAGCTCAAGAGCGCGTTCGTGGCCTCGGTGTCCCACGACCTGCGCACGCCGCTGGCCCGGGTGCGCGAGGCCCTCTCGCTCCTGGGCGATGGCAGCACGGGCCCCCTGACGCCGCAGCAGGCCCGCGTGGTGAAGCTCGCACAGGCCGCGTGCGAGCGTGAGATTCGCATGGTGACCTCCGTGTTGGACCTGTCTCGCGTGCAGTCCGGCCAGCCGCTGCAGCGCAATGCCGGGGCCTCGGTGGACCTGATTGTCCAGAACGTCCTCCGGGACCTCGCCTTCGAAGCGGATGAGCGCAAGGTCCAGCTGGTGTACGAGCCAGCCGCGAAGCCCGTGCGTGCGCCCATCGATGACCCCTTGGTCGAGCGTGCCCTGTCCAACCTGGTGAGCAACGCCATCGCTGTCTCCAGCGCGGGCAAGACGGTGCGCATCACGTGTGAGCTGGTGACCCGCAAGCGCCCTGGCGCCGCCAGCTCCGTGCCCGCGGTCCAGCTGTCCGTCGCGGACCAGGGCCCGGGCGTGCCCGCGCACGCGCGTGATTGGATCTTCCGGCCCTTCGCGAGCCTTGAAGTGGGCGGGCGCCGCAGCACGGGGCTGGGCCTGACCATCGCGCGCGAGATGATCACCGCGCACGGCGGTGAGCTGTCGCTCGCGGACACGTCCGGGCCCGGCGCCACCTTCACCTTCTGGATTCCCCTTGAAGACCCTGCGTCCCCTGGAGGCCGTCTTGACGCCTGAGTCCCCCGTCCAGCAGCCCCACGTGCTCCTGGTGGACGATGACCTCCAGCTCGCGGAGCTCATGTCCATGCGGATGACGTCACGCGGCTACCGCGTGACCGTGGAGGGCGAGGGCAAGAGCGCACTGCGCCGGCTCTCGCAGGAGCGCGTGGACGCGATGGTGCTCGACCTGCGCCTGGAGGACATGGATGGCATGGACGTGCTCCGGGCCGCGCGACAGCGGGCCCCCGAGCTGTCCGTCATCATGCTCACCGCGCACGGCTCCATCGAGACCGCGGTGCAGGCCATGCAGGAGGGCGCCTACGGCTTTCTCACCAAGCCGTTTCACGACCACGAACTCATGCAGAAGCTCACGCATGCGCTCGAGCGCTCGCTGCTGCGCCGGGAGGTGGCCGAGCTGCGGCGGCGCATGGGGGAAGAGGGCGAGCCCCTGCTCCTGGGCATCAGCGAGGCCATTTCGCGCGTGCGCGAGGTGATTGCCCGCATTGCCCCCACCGACGCCACCGTCCTGCTCACCGGCGAGAGTGGCACCGGCAAGGAGCTGGCGGCGCGGATGCTCCACGTGCTCTCGCGCCGCAACGCGGGGCGCTTCGTCGCCGTCAACTGCGGCGCCCTTCCGCCAGAGCTGCTGGAGAGCGAGCTGTTTGGGCACGTGAAGGGCGCGTTCTCCGGCGCCGTGCGCGAGCGCGAGGGCCTGTTTGGCGCGGCCAACGGCGGCACGCTGTTCCTGGATGAAATCGGCGAGGCGTCCCCGTCCGTGCAGGTGAAGCTCCTGCGCGTGCTGCAGGAGCAGCGGCTCACGCGCGTGGGCGCGGACGTGGAGGAGTCCGTGGACGTGCGGGTGGTCGCCGCCACCAACCGGGACCTCGCGGAGGAGGTGGCCGCGAAGCGCTTTCGTCAGGACCTCTACTTCCGGCTGCACGTGGTGCCCATCGAGCTGCCACCCCTGCGCGAGCGGCTCGAGGACATCCCCTTGCTCGCGCAGCTCTTCCTGGAGCGCACCGCGAACCGCTATGGCCTTCGTCCGCCACGCCTGGCGCCCGCGACGGTGGAGCTGATGCAGCGCTATGGCTGGCCTGGCAACGTCCGGGAGCTCATCCACGAGATGGAGGCCGCGGTGCTCCTGGCCGGCGCGGACGAGCTTCAACCGCGACATGTGCCGCGCCTGGGGCAGGCGCTGGAGCGGCCCCCCGCCGAGAGCGCGCAGTTGCCGGGTGTTCCCGTCGGGGCCGAGGCCTTGCCCTCGCTGCGCGAGGCACGCGATGCCTTCGAGCGCGCCTACCTGGCGGAGGCCATGCGCCGCAGCAGTGGCAGTGTCAGCGCCGCGGCTCGAATGGCCGGGCGCAACCGGAGCGACTTCTACGATTTGCTCAAGCGGCACGGCCTGTCCGCCGCTGACTTCAAGGGAACCTCCGAGGACGGGCCCACACGCTGAGCCCGCCCGTTGGGTGCGGGCGGAGGGGCCTGCGAAGGCCTCCGCGCGCGGGTGTTCGGCGAGGCGCACACGCTGACGAGGGGGGCGGCCGGAGAAAAGCTGAAGGATGCGGGACTGATCTCCGCTCTCCTCACCGTCTTCCTTCGCGGTGTTCGCCCGGCAGCGCTCGGTTCCTGACGCGCTTCACGAACCCGACGCATTCCCTGGCTATTGGGGCAATGGGCAGAGCTGCCTGCCATCCTTCATGCTCGGTGCCAGGTCTTTTTCAAAGCGATTGCCGCTGCAGGCCGTGCCTGCTGCTCGCCGCTACCCGACACATATGAACAAGACATCCCGTTCCCTTGTTCTGGCGCTCACTCTGGCATTGCTGGCGGGCTGCGCTGGCTCTTCCTCCGACACTGGCTCGGCCCGGTTCGCCGTCTCCGTACGCCAGGCCCTCGCCTCCGGTATCTCCCGCGTCACCGTCACCTCCAGCGCCCCGGACATCCCCTCGGTCACCGTGGACCTTGCCCCCACCCATGGGGTGTGGGGCGGCGTCATCGGCAACATTCCCGCCGGCCCCAACCGCACCTTCCTGGCTCGGGCCTTCGACGCCTCGGGCATCCTGCTCTTCGAGGGCTCCGCCTCCGGCATCACCATCTCCGCGAACCAGACGGCCCTCGTCGCCATCACCCTCCAGGAGGCCAACCCTCCACCGCCCTTCGACAACGAGGCCCCGCTCATTGACTCCCTGGTGGCCTCCTCCACCTCCGTGCCCGTCGGCGGCTCGCTCTCCCTGGTGGCCACCGCCCATGATCCCAACCCGGGCGACACGCTCTCCTATGCCTGGAGTGCCACGGCGGGCTCCTTCTCCTCGCCCTCCGCTGCCTCCACTTCGTGGACGGCGCCGCTGTCCACCGGCATTCAAACCCTCACCTTCACCGTGACGGACTCCCGGGGTCTGTCCTCCAGCATCGTCCTGGACATCTATGTCAGCCAGGAAGGACACGAGGGGGAGGCGCAACTGTCCATCTCCTTCAACAGCTCACCCCGGGTGGCGTCGCTCATTGCCACCCCCACGCAACTGGCTGTGGGGCAGCCGACCGCTGTCTCCGTCTGTGCTTCCGACCCGGATGGCGACAGCCTCTCGTACTCCTGGAGCGCCACCTGCGCCGGCTCCTGGAGCAATGCCTCCTCCCACTCCGCTCAGTTCACCCCCTCGCTCCTGCCCGTCGGCCCCTGCAACAACTGCCGCCTGACTGTCACTGTCTCGGATGGGCGCGGTGGGCTGACCACGGGCACCGTCGCCCTGTGCGTCCGCGACACTCCCCCCGCCAACCACTTCCCTCCCGTCATCATCCGCTCCTACCGCTCCTCGGACACGGCGACTCCAGGCCAGGTGCTCACCTACGAGGTGGTGGCCAGCGACCCGGAGGGCTCCGCGCTCACCTTCTCCTGGCAGGCCACTACCGGCGTGCCAGGCACCCCGGCAAGCGATGCCTCCCGCAGCCGCGTCACCTGGACTGCCCCCGCCTGTGTCAGTGCCGGCACGCCCCCGACCGTCACCGTCACCGTCACCAACGCCTTCAACCTGACGGACACCCGGAGCTTCGAAGTGACGGGGCTGCCCACCTGCACTCCCTCGGGTGTCTGGGTCCCTACCGGCTCCATGATCCAACCTCGCTCGGGCCACACGGCGACGCTGCTGCCCAACGGCACGGTCCTCGTCGCAGGGGGCACCAGCAATGGTGCGCCCCTCGCGACGGCGGAGGTGTATGACCCGGTCTCGGGCACCTGGGGCCCGACCGGATCCCTGGCCCAACCTCGCTCGGGCCACAGTGCGACGCTGCTGCCCAACGGCAAGGTGCTCGTCGTGGGGGGGCGTGACGCCAACGGCTTCGTCGCGACAGCCGAGCTGTACGACCCGGCCTCGGGCACCTGGAGCCCCGCCAGCTCCCCGCTCGCGTCAGGCCCCAGCTCGGCGACGCTGCTTCTCAACGGCAAGGTGCTCGTCGCGGGAGGAACGACGCCACAGTTGTACGACCCGGCCTCGGACACCTGGAGCTTCGCCAGCGCTCCGCTCCAATCCGCCTCTAGCGGGGAGACGCGGCTGCTCGATGGCAAGGTCCTCTTCGCGCGCAAAGGCGCGTCGCAACTGTACGATCCGGTCTCGGATACCTGGAGCGCTACCAACTCACCAGCCGTATTTCCCGGCGGCCCCCCTGTGACGCTCCTGCCCGACGGTAAGGTGCTCGCCGCTGGAGGATACGATCCCACGGTCGATCTGGTCTGGGGGGGAGCGGAGTTGTACGACCCGGCCTCGGGAACCTGGACCCTGACAGCCCCCATGGGGGGGCGCGTCTTCTATACTGCAACGCTGCTGACCAACGGCAAGGTGCTCGTCGCTGGGGGATCGGCCGAAATCTTCGAGCTGGAAGTCTTCGCACTCGCGACGGCGACGTTGTACGACCCGGTCTCGGGCACCTGGAGCCCCACCGGCTCCATGGCCCAACCTCGCTATAACCACACGGCGACGCTGCTGCCCAACGGCACGGTCCTCGTCACGGGAGGCTCGGTACCGACGGCGGAGTTGTACCTCCCCTGAGCGTCTTGTCTTTCTGGCTCGGCATCACCGGGGGCATGACCACGGACTGTCCGCCGCAACAGCCTGGGGCGGGCCCCTGCCTTGAGCGCGGGCATCCAGGACCACCTGCCCGTCCTTCATCACGAACCGGACCTGCCGCAGCGCCCGGATGTCTTTGAGCGGATCCCCCTCCACCGCGAGCAGGTCCGCGAGCTTGTTCGGCGCGAGCGAGCCAACCTGGTCCTGCATGCGCAGCAGCTCCGCCGCGTTCACGGTCGCGGCACGCAGGATGTCCACGGGTTTGAGACCCGCCTCGGTATAGGCGATGAACCACTTCACGCTGGCCTGGCCTCGCGTCAACCCTGGCATCACGATGTACATGTCCGAGCCGGCGGCGATCCGGACACCCGCGGCCACCGCGCGGCGGAGGCGTTCCTGGGCCTTGGCCATGTTTTTCTTGCAGCGCTCCTTCATCTGACGCCGGCGCTCGGCATTGCCTGTCTGGGTATCGAAGGAGTCGCACACGTCCATCGGGCCATCCGTCGGGACCAGGAAGATGCGATTGCGGACCATGGGCGCCAGCACGTCATCGGGGAGCGAGTACCCATGCTCGATGGAGTCGACGCCCGCCTGGACCGCGATGCGAATGCTGTCGTCGGTGGTGGTGTGCGCCGCCACCGGGCGCTTCCTGCGGTGGGCCTCCTCGACGATGACCTTCAGCTCCTCCAAGGAGAGGAGGTTGTGCCCGTTGTCGACGATGACCTTGATGCAGTCCGCGCCGTCCATGAGCGCTTGCCGCACGGCGCGCCGGGCCTCCTCCACCCCGGAGATGGTGACGTACTCCTGCTCGATGAGGGACTGCGCCGGAAGTTGGAGCGTGGGGAACTGACCGCCCTGGGGAGCGAGCGCGCGGGTGCAGGCGGAGATGCGCGGGCCCTGCACCCAGCCACGCTGGATGGCGTTGCGCAGCGCCACGTCGCCGTTGACCCCCGAGTTGCCGACGTCGCGCACCGTGGTGACGCCCGCCTCGAGCATCTCGCGGCCCAGCTTCGCGCCAAGGAGCGCGCGCTCGGCGGTGCCGCTCTGGGCGACGGGGGTGAGGAGGCCGTCGCCTCCGTTCTCCGGGTCGACGTCCAGCAGCAGGTGCGAGTGCGCGTCGATCAGCCCGGGCAAGAGGGTGACGTCGCCCAGGTCGATGACCCGTGCCCCCGAGGGGATGGAGAGGCCGGTGCCCACGGCCTGGATGGTCGAGCCTTCGATGAGCACGACCGCATCCGGAAGGGTCCGGTCACTCTTCCCGTCGAAGAGCCTGGCGGCGCGGAGGGCGATGCGCGTGGGCTCCGCGGAGGAGGGCGTCTGGCCCCATGACGGCGAAGAAACGCAGCACAGGAGGAGCGTACCAACGACAGTCGCCAACAGGCGTCGGGAACGGGAGGGCAAGGCGTGGCTCCTGGGTGCGCTGACGTATGCCTGTGACGATAGGCCCACATTGCCCTGGCGTTGGCATTGCAAATCCAGGAAGAAGCGAGTGAGCCTTGAACATACCCCGGGAGACACCATGCCCAAGATGAAGACCACCTCCTCGATCAATCAGGCCAGGCACTCGGTGCAGACCAATCCGATTGCCTCCAAAGCCCAGGTGCAGGCCGCGCAGGCGCAGGCGCAGGCCAAGCCGAAGAAGGAGCCGGCCCTCAAGCCGCCCCCGGACCACAAGGTCTTCACGGACGGCTTTGGCGGCGCGGTGTACGGCTCCAAGAACCCGGACAAGAAGCTGAAGCTGGACGACGGCAAGGCCCTGACGAACGAGCATCAGCGGCTGGCGGGCCTCGAGGCGAATGCGCGCACCGAGGGGGTGAAGGGGAGGAAGGAGGGCGGCGCGGGCCTGAGCAAGAACACCAACTTCTTCGCCACGTCCTTCGGCGCGGTCCACACGCAGGGGGCGTACACGAAGTCGGCGGGCTCCACCGTGCCACCGCCGGACGCGATGAAGCGCATGTACCACCCCAACGTGCACGACCTGACCAACGACGGCAAGCGCGTGTCCGTCAGCGGGATGAAGGACTCGTCGACGAAGACGCCCGGCTACGAGTTCAGCGGCTCCAAGGTCGCGGGCTCGGACGACTTCGGCCGCACCCCGAAGCGCAACGCGCTGCAGGCCGGAGCGCCCGCGGAGGCCCGGTATTCGAAGCCCACTCCGCCCAGCGCGGACTTCAACACGACCTTCGCGCACAGCGAGCAGTCCGACGCCGCGCGGCTGATGGCGCCGGGCGCGGCGAAGGACATCGCCGCGTCCTTCAAGGGCACGCTGCCGCCGGGCTCGAAGATCCACGCGGTGACGTACAGCGGCCACACCACGCGCTTCACCTGTGCCAACTGCGAGTACACGACGGGCCACCTGGCGAAGAACCCGGGCCTGTTCCGCAAGGACCTGAGCGCGGAGTTGCAGGCGCAGGGCTTCCAGGTGCCGAAGGACGGCGTGCGCCTGTTGCCCATCATCTCCGCCCACGAGAAGACGGCTGGCGTGCGGCAGAATCCTCAAACTCCGCGCCGTCCGCTGGATGCGGGGGAGGTCGACCTCAAGAACCTCGCGGGCCAGGGCAAGTTCATCGAGACGCCGCTCGCCAACGTGAAGTGAGCCGCGCGCTCCTTCCCTCCAGGACCCGCTTTCGATGATGACCTCTTCCGAGAATCAATCGCTCCGCCACCTCGCGGACTGCCAGACGCCGGAGTACGGCGCGGTGTCCGTGCATGGCGCCACCTGCACCGACGATGGCTGCCTGTGCGACACCGTGAACCTGAAGGTGACCGCGGGCGGCGAGCAGAAGGCCCTGACCCTCACCTCCGACGGCACCTTGTTGGACGACGAGCTGCGCCCCGCCGAGGACCGCTGGGGCGGCGTCGTGCGCGCGGCGTCGCAGGCGCCCGGCTTCCAGGAGGGCTTCGACACGCTGGTGACCCAGCGCCGCACGCAGGTGCTTGAATCGATGGGCCGGCTGGAGGGTGCCTTCGAGGTGCGGCTGCCGGAGTCGCTCCTGGGCGAGGGCGCGGACCTGGAGCGCGACATCCTGGGCCGCGTGGAGCTGGACGGGCAGCGCTACGCCTGGCGGATAGAGCTGTGCTCGGATCCCAAGTGTGAGTGCGAGAACCTCTTCCTGGTGGTGTGGCTGCCCGGGGAGCCCCAGCGCGCAGTGTTCGCCATCACCGCGGACGGCCGCTGGATGGTGGAGCAGGCGGGGAACGCGGCCCTGACCATGGACGCGGTGGAAGGCGTGCTGGTGGCCACGGAGGCGTTCCAGGCGCTGCTCGGCCAGATGCGCGTGGAGCGCATCCTCCAGAAGTACCACCGCTCCTTGCGCGGGCCCTCGGCCGTCTGACGCGGGGCCTTGCCCGTGAGGGGCAGGTTCATGATGCTGGCAGCCGTGCCCTGGAGCCCGTGCCCCGGCCCTGGCTGCCGAGCAACCTCGCGATGAGCGCCGTCCGGGACTGCACGCCGAAGCGGCGGTAGAGGGTCTTCGTGTACTGATTCACGGTGAAGCGGCTGATGCCGAGCCGGGCCGCGATCTGCTTGTCACCGAGCCCCTGCAGGAGCAGCTCCAGCGTCTGACGTTCGCGCGGCGCGAGCCGCACGCCCAGGGCATCCTCCGTGGGCTCCGGCAGGCCGAGCAAGGCCCCGCATTCGGCGTGGAACAGGTGCAGCAGCTCGCGGTCCGCTTCATCGAAGAGGCACTCGCTCCGGCCCCGGTAGAGGCCGATGCCTCGCACCACTCCCGGCACCTCGGACCACCAGAGCGAATACACCGAGTCGTCGAGCTGTGTCGGCCGCAGGTAGTGCTCGACGTAGGGCGCGCCGTACCAGGCCCGGTCACCGACGAGCTCCCGCCGCAGCGCGGTGACCACGGCGCCGGGCACCGGAGGCCGCTCCATCAGCGAGCGGATGCCCGGGTTGCAGGCGCTGCCCATACTCTGGAGCGCCTTGAGCGCGGGCCGCGCGGCGCCGTCCCAGCCCTCCAGGACGGCGGCCGTGAAGCCTCCGCGACCTCCCGGCTTGAAGTCGCACTCCAGCACGCAGGCCCCCGCCTCGGCGCCCAGGATGCGGCACATGCCGGAGAGCAGATGCCGCGGCCGCTCCCCCTGCCCCTCGGGCAGTTCGTGCGCCTCGTTGACCAGGCGAACCAGGACACGGACTTGCGAACTTCGAAGGCTGTCAGCGGCCATCGGACCTCCAGCGTCGCTCCCAGGGAGCATGCTCCCTAATTTTAGCGAATTGCTGGTTCGGCTGCTTGCAGTGAGAGTTTGCGCGAAGCACCCCACTCAAGGAGCGAAGCGCATGACGAGGCAATTCAAGCAGGCCGTTCTCACGATGGTGGTCCTCCTTCCGCTCGCGGCGATGGCCCGCTCCGTGCCCGCGAGCGCCGGCAGGCCCGTCACCTGGAGCGACGGCTCCTGTTTCTTCATGTCATACAGCACCATGTACAATGGCTGTTCGACCCGGAGGGGCTTCGAGATTCCCCTGACGTCCGACAGTTCCGGCAGCAAGACGGTGGTTGTCACCGCCCTTGGCGCCACGTCCTCGAACAACGTGGGCTGCATGGCGATTGGCATGAATCGCGAGGCCACCCTCTACTGGGGCGGCACCCGCAAGTGGCTCCCTGCCTTCGGCCCGGCGCAGTACATCACGCTGACCGACGCCTACACTCCTGCCTATGGATACCTGTACGCCAACTGCCTCGTTGACCCGGGTGGTCAGATCAACACCGTTGACCACAATGCCTAGCAGGAGCCGGATGCATCCATGACTCTCGGGGCGGGGTGCCCGCGTATTCGTGGGCACCCCGGTTCATGCGACATGACAAGGAATTGGGTGTGGGTCTGCGCAGTCCTCTTCGTGGGGCTGCTTTCCTACGGCGTGTCCCGGCTCGCCGGAGCGAGCGACGTGAAGGCACGGGAGTCCGGTGCGCGCGACACCACCGAGTTGCAGCGGTTGAAGGCGCAGGTCCGCGAGCTCGAGGCCTCGGTCGCCCACTCCGAGCGACTGGCGCGTGAGGCCCAGGTGGCGGCCCGGGCCCCGGGCCCGCGCGTGGACACGCCCATGGCTCCAGGGCAGCCCTCCGTGGCCATGAGTCCGCCCGACGCGGGCCTCTCCATGGAGGGCACGGCAGCAGTCCACCAGGAGCCGACGCCGGACGAGGCGGTCGCACGGATGGACGCGCGCTTCTTTGGAGAAGGAGTGGACCCGGCCTGGAGCCATGACGCCACACAGCGCGTGGAGCGGCTCGGCGCGGTGCTGCCTCGGGGCGCGCGCATCGTGTCCCTGGAGTGCCGCAGCTCCATGTGCCGGCTCCAGATGTCCCATCCGAGCCTGGACGCCTTCCAGAAATTCCTTCGCGAAGGACTGATTGATGACGCGGCCGCGTGGGATGGGCCGTTCATGGCCGCGCTGACGGGCACTCCGGGACGGCCAGGAGAAGTCGAGGCGGTGGCCTACCTTGCACGGGCGGGAGTGGACCTGGCGCCTTGACCGGGCCGCGGACGGTCTGTCCCTCCTCTGCCGCTCCGCGAGGAGCGTGTCAGCTGGAGAAGGTCTCGCTGGATGCGGAGACGCGCGAGCAGTGGGGCCGGGGCCTCGAGGGGCTCACGGCCTTCGGCGACCGGGCGCGCGGGCGGCTTCGGGGGGAGTTGCCCGCGCGCCCGCGTCGTCGATGTGCGAGGGATGCACCCCTCCTGTTTCCTGGCCCACGCCCAGGCGAGGAGGGCGGCCAGAAAAGCGAAAGGCCCGGAACCTTTCGGTTCCGGGCCTCTCTAGTGGCGAGGAGTACGGGACTTGAACCCGTGGCCTCCGGCGTGACAGGCCGGCGTTCTAACCAACTGAACTAACTCCCCACAAAAATCTATATGGGCGGAACAGGGATTGAACCTGTGACCATCGCCTTGTAAGGGCGCCGCTCTACCGCTGAGCTATCCGCCCTGCGCGGCCCCGCCGTGATTCAGTGAGGCGGCTTGTACCGTCCCCATCCGCCTCCGTCAAGCATCTGTTTTCGGGGCCCCTTCATCGCGCTCCGCCCCCTCGGAAGGGAGCGGATCCGACGAGCGCGGATCCGCCTGCTACCCGGCCCGCACCTTCCACCGCCGCACGCGGCGGCGGGAACGGGGAATCATCAACACGGCGCCCACCAGCAGGGCCACCGGCACGAACACCAACATCGTCTGCATCATCGCCTCCATGCCCGACACCATACGGAGGCCCTCTGACATCCTGACGGGGAGTTCGTGACTTTCAGGAAACGACACTCCAAGCCGCCGGGTTTCCAGCCGTCCTGGCGAGCAGGGGGCCGGACTGCGAGTGGAGGACTATTCGCCTCGGGGAGGCCCCCCCCGGCCGCCGTGGCCGGGACCGTGCGAGCGGCGCTCCGATTCCAGGAGCGTGCGGGCCTGGGTCTTCTGGGCATCCGCCAGGACCTGCTCAGCCTCCTGGTAGGCCGCCATGTCGTTCGTGCGGAGCTGCTCGAACAGGCCGCGCGCCTGCTCGTGATTGGCCTGGTCCTGGGCGGACGGCGTGCCCTGTTGTGTGCCGCGGTCCGGCGGCGCGGGCGGGCGCAGGGCCTCCAGGGACTGCTTCACGGGCGCGTTCTTCGCGTCGAGCGCCGTTTGAATCCGGGTCAGGCTCGCGGCCTGGGCGTCGGTGAGGGCCAGGTCCTGGCGGTGGTCGATGAGCACCTGGACGGGCGACTTGCGCTCGAACGGAGGCGGCCGGCGCGCGCCCTGGGACGCGTCCTGCGTGGTGGTGGTGGATCCGGCGAAGGTGGGAACGGCGAACAGCAGGCCCAGCATGAACAGATGGCGCTTCATGGTGATGGATGCCTCCAGATTGCGCGTGATGACGGCACCCGGAAGGCCATTGGCCTGATGGCACGGTTGACACCGTGAGGGACCGACTGGGAGGGGTTTGCCCCCACGGCGTCCCGTGCCGTTCAGGCCCGGGGCTTCCGGGCTGACACGGTGCAAGGTGCTCCCGCCATGTGCCGCGAAAATGTCCCGCGCGTTTCCGAATGTGTTTGCAGCCGCTATTCGGACGCGGTCTGGACTTCCTGCGCCTGGGCTGGCTTGTCCGCCGAGGCAGCGACCTTGCCGTCGAGCGCGAGGTAGATGTTGAACCACGCCAGGTACGTGCGCCACGCCGGGTCGCGCTGCTCGATGAGCGTCCGCCGCGCCTGCTCCATCCGCTGGGGCACGTCGAAAGGCATCCGAGTCTTGTCCTCGGATTGCAGCTGCGCCGCGAACCAGAGCACGTCCAGTTGGCCCGCATCGACCGGCGCGTGCGTGCGAGCCATCAGTGAGTCGGAGTGCTCCAGCGCCTTGCCCAGCCATTGCGCCGCCTGCGCCGGGTCGCGGCGGTCCACGGCGTTCTCCGCCAGCCGCAGCTCCGCCAACGTCACCGCGCGGATGTCCTCGTCGCGATCCAGTTCGTCGAACTGCTCCAGGAACAGCGCGCGCCGCTGCTCCAGCGCTCGGGCTGCGGCGTCCATGCGCCCGAGCCGCGTCTCCGCGTTGGCGCGCAGCCCCGCGGCGATGATGCGATACGCGCGCTGGACGAACTTCGGCGTGGCGTGCGCCTGCTTCAGCGTGGCCCGCACGGCGGGCGTCGCCAGGTCCCGGTCCACCTGGTCCAGGTCCTCCAGCGCCCGCTGGGGTTGGTCAGCGCCCAGCGCCGCGCCGCAGCGGGCCAGCCGCAGCACCAGCCGGTTGCGCAGGCCCTCCTCGTCGCGGGGGCCGGCTTCGACGCCGGGCAGCACGCGGTCGTAGAGCGTCAGGGCCCGTTCGAATTTGCCCGCGGCCAGGTTGTAGAGCGCCGCGCGGTCCATCACCAACGGGATGAACCGGGCCATCTTCGGCACGGACTCCACCGTGGCCAGGGCCTTGTCCGCAGCCTGCGCGGCCTCCGCCTCGCGGTTGACGTGCAGGAGCGCCCGGGCCCGGGCCAGTGCCACGGACAGCCCCGCTCCGCTGTCCGCGTAGGGCAGCTTGTCGCGCTCGTCCAGGTAGCCCAGGGCGATGTGGTAGTTGCCCACCTGCGTGTGCAGCAGCCCCAGCGCGCCAAGGATCATGGCCTTGTAGCGCGCGTTGTTGCGCACCAGGTCCAGGGCGACCAGGTAGTGCCGGTTGGCGCGCTCGGCGGCGGCGGGGTTGCGACCGCGCAGGAAGTCCTCGTGGTGGATGGCTCCCATGAGGGCCTGCACCTCGCGCTGGTTCTTGAGCTCCTGCCACGCCGCGCGCAGCTCCGCGAGGCCGGTCTTCACCGCCTGGGCTTGGGCGTCGTCATCCAGCTTGGACAGCCGGCGCGTCGTCACGTAGGCCTTCACGAAGTGCGAGAGCGATACGGCCTTGCTCGGCACCTCCGTGGTGACCTCCTTGATCACCACCTCGGGGGCGACGCCCGCGCGCAGGCGCAGGCTCATGGACTCGACGGCGCTCTCCAGCGAGCCCGTCCTGCGGGTCACGAGGTCGAAGTCCGCGCGCGCCTCGTCCATCCGGTCCCGCCCCATGCGGCGGTAGGCGCGGCCCATCAGCGCGCGGCGGAACAGCCGCTCCGCCCGGCGCCGCTCCTCGGTGCCGGCCGGTGCGTCGTCGACGTAGAGCGTCGCCAGGGCCTCCATCACGCCGTCGGCGCCCAGGCTCGCCGCGCGCTCGGCGGCGTCCTGCACCACCATGCGGCGGCGGAGCGGATCCGTCTGCTGTTTGTAGAACGCGACCAGGGCGTCCCGGACGGGGCGGGGAGGGCGCTCCTGGTTCAACGCATTGACGTGGCGGCCCAGCTCCAGGGCGAACGCATACGGCGTCCCCGGAGGCTCCGCCGCGAGCGCCTGGGCCATGGTGACGTCCGCTTCCGCGTAGGGGCGTCCCCGGTACAGCGCGCGGACGGCGCCGCGCGCGAAGTCCAGTTGGTCGTCCTGCTTGAAGATCTTGTTCTGGGAGAGCTTGCGGCCGGCGGCGACCAATGCGTTCCGGTCGTCCAGCTCGCGGTACAGCGCGTCCGCCTGTTCGTACCAGCCTTCCAGCACCGCGCGCGGCGTGGTGTCCGTCAGCTCGGCCGCCTCCAGCTCCTGGCGGGCGAGCGCGAAGTCGCCGGATGACTGCGCCAGCTCGCTGCGCACGACGTGACGGTAGACGGCGGAAGGCGGGCTGGGCGCGGCGGCGGGATCCAGGGCCGCCATGCGTTGGCGTTCGCCCTCCTGCAGCTCATCCACCATGCGGCCCCGGTCGCGCTCCTTCAGGGCCTTCCGGTGGGCGATGAGGATGCGCAACGGCTCCGACAGCCCGGCGGTGACGGGGTCGTCCACCTTCGACATCTGGCGGGCGTAGAAGTCCGCGGCGTCGAAATCGCCGTAGGCCAGGTGGAGCTGGCTCAGGCGCATCATCAACAACCGGCGGAGCTTGGGCCGGGTCTCGAGCAGCAGCCGTTGGCGGTAGAGGATGAGCTGATCCGCGCGCCGGCCCACCATGCCCAGCTCCTCGCTGAGGCGCTTCACGTCCCATTCACCGGGCACCTGGCCACCCAGCGGCAGCTGATACACGTCCAGCGACTGGCCCCGGGAACAGGTCGTGATGAGCGACGCGGCGGTGGGGGACGGGTACTCGCAGTTCCACGCCTCGCTGGTGAGCTGGTCCGGACTGGCGGCGGCGGCCTGGGCGGGCGCGTCGTCGCGCTCGGAGGCGAAGGGCACGCGGAACAGCACCCCGCTGTCGCTCGCGTCAATCACTCCGTCCCCGTTGGAGTCGGTGAAGAACTGCACCACGTACAGCGAGCGTCCGTCGCGCGCGAACACCGGCTGGCCCGTCTTCCCTGGGATGTCCAGCGTCAGCGGGACGGGGGCCGCGCCGGGGACATCCAACCGGATGGCCTCCAGGTGCGGCGCCGCTCGCGCGGCGAAGCCCGGTCCCACCTCCTGCACGGAGCGTTGGACCGGGACGTACACCAGCCAGCGTCCATCCGGGGAGATGGTGGGGCTGGTCAGGTTGCGGTCGAGCAGCGGCGTCACCTGCCATCCGGCCCCGAGCGCCACCTTCGACAGGCGCAGGTCTCCCTGGATGGTCGCGCGGCTCACCAGCGCGATGTGCGTGTCGTCGATCCACTCCGCCTGCAGCGCGCTGAGCTCCTCTTCCAGACAGCGGCGCTCCTTCGCCTCTGGCAGGTCCCTCACGCAGAGCTGGCCGCCGGCCTGGGTGCGGAACGAGATGTAGAGCAGCTGCTTGCCATTGGGGCTGATGCGCGGCCACGTCACGTCCGCGCCTTCGTCGAAGAGTCGGCGCTCGCGGCCCTTCTCCAGGTCCTGGACGAAGATCTCCGTGGCGATGTCCCGGTTGGACACGAACAGCAGCGAGTTCTCGTCGGGCCCCAGCTGCCCCAGGAACTGGTCGCCCATGCCCACGGTGAGCCGCTCGGGCAGGGCCATGCCTCCGTCGTTCTCGTCGTCCTGGGCCCAGGCGCCGCTCGCGAGGAGGACGGCCAGGGCCAGGAACCAGGGGCCTTGGCGCGTCAGCACTTCTTCTCTCCCCAGGTGCCGTCCTCGGCCTCCACCCAGCCGCCGCAGACGACGCCCTCCGCGTGCGCCAGACGCCAGTTCTGGCGCAGCGTCGCCTCCGGCACACCGGGGCGCACGGTCTTCATCCACTGCCAAAGCTGGCGCCGGGCGCGGTTCACCCGCTCCACCAGGGCGGCGTCATCCGCGGACACGCGCCCGGCCGTGCACTGCTTCCGGGTGAGCACCAGCAGCCCGTCCTTGCCCTCGCCCACGCAGTGGCGCCGCACGAGGTCGTCCACGCGGTCCGCCTGCGTCTTGCCCAGGTTCTCCACCAGCGGTGGGGGCTGGATGCCCAGGTCCTCCAGCTGGTTGGGCGTCAGCGGCACCGGCGTGGGGTTCATGCCCGCGCGCGCCAGCCGCTGCTCCACGTCCTTGTACGAGCCCGCGGCCTGCTCCTCGAGCGCCGTCGCCCGGTCCACCATGACGATCTCCGGCGCGCTGATGCATCCGGAAGCCGCGAGGGCGGCCACGAGCAGCAACCCACGATGTGTCATGGCAGAGCCTCTGGAGGGAACATGGTGGTGATGAGGCGGTCGACGATGGGGCCCAGGGGGATGCCCCGGATTTCATCGATGCTGACCAGCTTGGCCAGGCCGCCCATGGTGATGAGCAGGCTGCCGAAGCCCTGCTTGAAGCTCACGCGCACGTGCTCCGGGTACCCCAGGCCCAGCGCGTAGCGGACGCGATTGGTGGCGGGGTCCGTGTGGTGCGGATCCTCCACGTCCAACAGGTCCAACAGGTGGCGGTTGCCGATGCGCAGAATCTCCGCGCGCCCGTTGATGCTGCGGTCCCTGGCGGAGATGACCATGGCGGCGTTGCCGTCGAAGGGCTCGCCCCGGGAGGACTTCACGCCCGTGGCCCGCACGTGGGCCTCCAGCGTGGAGTGCTTGCCCTGCCAGTTCAGCATGCACTGGCCGGTGATGCGCCCTCCGCGGACGCCCATCTCCAGCTGGCTCATGGAGAACACGTTCTGGTTGATGGCCAGGTTGCCCGCCAGCGGCGCGATGGTCACCCACGGCGTGGTGATGCGGTCCGCGGACATGAAGCCGCTGCGCGTGAGCAGCGGGTGTTGATCCGCGAAGCGCAGCATCGAGTACGGATTGACGTCCAGGTCGTTCAGCAGGCGCACGCCGTCCTGGGAGACCTCCACGTTCTCCGTCAGCGGCACGTCGCCGTTGAGCGCCTCCACGACGATGCCGGACTCGGGCATCCGCACGTTCACGTCCTGGAGCTTGAGGCTGGACGTGGTGCGGAAGACCACCAGGTCCGGCGACGCCACGCGGAAGTCCACCGTGACCTTGCCGCTGCCTTCGACCTGGCCGGGCCGCGCGAGGTGGGCCAGGTCCTGCTCCAGCGAGCCCCGGAGCCCCATGCGCTGCTGATCATTGCTCAGGTCGAGCCGCCCCCGGACCTTCAGCAGCGTCTGCGTTCCGCCATTGGACAGCCGCAGGTCCGGGATGCGGATGACGCCGGTGGGCTTGCGCACGACGGAGAACGACGCCTCCACGTCCTGGACGGGGTAGGGCAGCGCCGGCTTCTGTTCCATCGAGCGGACCTTCACGAGCTGCTTCAGCTCGATGTCCCCCTTCTCCCATTGGTCGGTGAAGGTGGCGGTGCTGGCACTGGACAGGTCCGCGAAGGTGAACCGGCGGTCGTTCATGCTGACGGTGAGCTTCTCCACCGCCAGGGTCGTGCGGACATTTCGCTGGGCGCCGTCGGCGTGGGACTCGCCCTCCCAGCGCAGGGCGGGGACGTTGATGGTCTGGTCCGCCTGCTTCCAGCGCACGCCGCGCAGGTCCATGTGGGCCTTGCCCTCGAAGCTGGCGGCGCGCGGAGGCATGGGGGCCAGGCGGAAGCTTCCGTCGGAGCCCAGGTGCGTGATGAGGCCGGTCAGGGTTCCGTGCAGTTCGCCGGTCATCGCGAGCTTGGAGGGGTCCACTTCCGGGGGCACGCGCGCCTTCGCCAGGAGCGGCGACAGGGGACCCAGCGGCGGGAAGTCGCCCTTCACGTCCATGCGGAGCGCGCGAGCCTTCGGGTTGAACGCCAGTGCCGCGTCGGCGGCGACCTTCAGGCCCTCATGTCCGGTGAGCCCCAACTTGAGCGAGAGCTTGCGGCGGTCGACGTCGAACGTCAGCGTCTGGTGCTGGGTGCCCGCATCGGTCTCTCCAATGCGCAGCCCTTCGACCTTCAAGGCCAGGTCTCCCTTGTGCTTCCACTCGTCGCCCTGGGAGCGCAGCGCGAGCGTGGTGCTGGCGGCCGAGATGTCGTCCCAGCCCGCCTTCTTCAGGCTCAGCTCCGTCTGGTGGTCCACGCGCGGCGAGGGCGCGAAGAGGGCCGTCAGCCTGCCCTTGGAGGCCAGCGTCACGGCCAGGTGCTTCCAGGGGAAGCGCGCGGCGACGTCATCCGGGATGAAGGGCCGTGCCATGACGAGGTCCGGCAGCTGGGCGTCCAGCGAGTACGCCACGTCGTCGGTGCCCTTCGTGGCGTCCAGCGACGCGTGCAGCGAGCCCACGTCCAGCTCCAGCCGTGCGCGGGCCTTGCTCAGCCGTGGCTCCTCCATCGTGGGGAATGCGTCCGTCACGTGGAGCTGCACTCGCGCGGGACCCTTCAGTACCTCGCGGCCTTCGGTGGTGATTCGCAGCACCTCCACGGGTACGTCCGCCTTCACCGAGAAGGGGGGCTTCGCCGTGAGAGGCACCTGGAGGTTGAAGCCCAGGCGCTCCGCCATCGCTCGGTATCCGGGGGCACGGACATCCAGTGCTTCCACCTTGGCGGACAGGGCCGCATCCCCCGCGACCCTGAAGGGCGAGGAGAGGTCGGGCCGCAGCTGATGCCCCGTCAGCTCGCCAGAGGCCTTCGGAACGCGAAGCGGAGTGGCGCCTCCGACGTCGAGTCCCTGGAGCGCGAACGTGAGCCGCGCGGCCAGTCCCTGGGGGGCATCTGGAGTCGCCGTCAGTGAGATGCGTCCATCGCCAAGCTCCACCTTGAGTGCCTCCTGCACGAGGAGGAGCTTTGCCACGTCGACGTCCAGCCCGAGCCGGCCCTGGGCTCCCAGCTGGGGCATGTCGCTGAGCGTGACCTCGCGGGCCTCCAGGTGCACCTTGCCGCGCTCCAGGGAGAACGGGCGCAGGTCGTCGGGGATCCATCGCAGCAGCCGTCCGAGGTCCACGTCCGCCAGGGCCTGCGTCAGCACGGGCGGGACTTCCGATGCATCTGGAAGCACCAGCTGGGCCTGCACCTCGGCGCTGTCGGTCAGCTTCGTTCGCTCAAGCTCGACGGTGGTGTGTTGCTTGCTGGCGTCGAACCTGGCTGTCACCGCGCCGTGCAGCAGCGAGCGGAGCGTGAAGCGCGGATCGAAGGTCTGCTTCGCGACGTCCAGGTCCACCTTCACGTGCGCGGCGTCCGTGCTCGCTTCCACTGACAGGACCAGCTCCAGCAGGGCTTCGGCGGCGGGTGCTTCACGGTTCAGCGTCAGGGCCAGCGGCTTCCCGGCCTTGCCGAGGTCCACGAGGAGCTTCCAGCTCTTGTCCTGCTGCTTCGCTTCGATTCCGGCTTCGAGCCCGCGCAGCGACCAGCGGTCCACCACCGCGCTGTTCTGGACGCGGACATAGGTCAGCGACACGTTCGACAGCTCGATGCTCGAGACGGGGAACGGGGAGGCGAAGAGATCCGCGACCTGCTGGGAGGTTCCGGGGGACACTTCATCCACCGGTTCCGGCTCCGGCGGTCCGGTCAGGTTCGTGAGCGACGTGGTCCCTTTTTCATCCGCCACCAGGACGACAGTCGCGTCGCGCACCGCCACCCGCTCCACCCGGACCGGTCCCTTCAGCAGGGCTCCGAACGACCACGCCGCCTCCAGCGTGCCGACCCGCAGGAACTCGGGCGCGACGTCCTGGAATGGCGGCGGGGTCCGCACCACCAGTCCTTCCATGCGCAGGCCGGAGAGCACGTCGATCCGCGCGGTCTGGTAGTCCAGCCGCACGCCCGAGGCTTCTTCCACCTGCGAGACGACGTGCGGCTTCAGCCAGGGGTGGTCGAGGTTGTGAAGCGCGGTCACGACCGCGATGAGCAGGAGGACGATCGTCGCGAGGAGGATCAGGCCCGCGCCCGCGATGATTCGCGTCAACCGCCGACGAGGCCGTTCAGCACCGGGGGAGTCCATGATGTTCCGTCGAGGCGACCGGCCCGCCTCCTCCTACCATGCGACGGAAGCGGGCTTCAATCCGAGCATGCCTCGCGAGCCGGGCGGCGCCGTGCACCCGGAAAAACGCTTCAACCGAAGCTGGACGGAGTCATTCCCGCGGTGCCGCCCGCGAGGGGTTTGTAGGGGAAATAGAGGTTTCGCACGAAGCGGGTGAACAGGTGCTCCTCGTTCCAGCGCTGGCGGGCCATGCCGTACACGCCGGGTGCGCGCAGGTCGTGCGCGGAGACGCCGGTGACGAACTCGCGCTCGCTGTAGATGGCGAAGACCTCGTCCACCGCCGCGCGGCTTCGGTAGGTGCGGAGCATCGTGCGGTAGATGAGCTCGCTCTCCTTCTGGGTGAAGGCCAGCCCCTGGATGGCGTGCGCCATCTCGTGGAAGACCAGGTACTGCTCCGACTCCAGCCGGTCCTGCTTCAGCGCGATTCGTGCCCGGGGCCAGTCCGGATGATCCCAGAACAAGCCCGCGGTCTGGGGGGACACGGCACGGGGATAGCCGTACTTCGTCAGCGCGTGTCCGGGGGGAATCAGCTCCAGCGTCAGGGGCCTCGCGGCCTCCAGGCGGGCGATGAGCTGGAGGTTCCCGGCGAGCTGCCGGATGATCTCCTCCTGCACCCGCTTCACCTGCGTCGCCGGGGCGCCGTACGGCTTGAGCTCCAGCTTCGCGCTCACATAGGCGCGGGCGCGCGCGGGGCCTTCCGCGGGGGGACGGCCTCCGCGTGACTCGAAGACGTCGCCGCCCTCCAGCAGGGTGAAGGCGCTCAGCGGTTGCTTGAGCCCGACCTCCGCCGCCAGCGGGGTGACGTCCGGCGTGGATCCGTCCAGTGTCTCGTAGCGCTCCGGGGCCATGGGCTCAGGAGCAGGTCTTCGCCTGCTGCTTGCAGGAGTCGGTGCAGGCCGGCGTCTGCGTATCGAGGGTGAGCCGCTCCGCGTTGCCCTGCACGGAGTCCGGCGGCTGCCTGGATGCGGGCCGGCCGCGCGGCTGGCAGCTGTTGAGACACGCGTCGTACTGGTCGCGGCAGGCCGGCGACATGTGCGACGTGTCGAGCGTCGCGCAACTGGACAGCAGGGACAGGGCGGCCGCGAAAAGGGTGATGCCACGGACGAGGTTCATGCCAGGAGTCTAGACTGGGAGCCCCGGATGGGCACCCGGTGGAGGAGCAGGGCGTGAAAGGACCTGGAACAGCATGCCAATGGGAAGAACCTGGAACCGGAGCCTCGTCCCGCCCTCGCTGTTCGCGGCGCTCCTTGGGGTGGCGTTGGTCGCCTGCTCCCCAAGTCCCGAGCCTTCCGCGCCAGTGCTACCTTCCGATGCGGGTGTGACGGCGGCCGACGCGGGAGTGACTCCGGTGGCCATCGCCAAGCGCCGGCCCGACGTGTGGTGTGAGGGCCTTCCGCCAGAGCGGTGTGGTGAATTCCCCGAACTCTGCATCCGGCTGACGTACTGCGATGGTCAGCCGTTCTGCGCATCCCGCATGAACCGCCCAAAGGACCGCAAGTGTGGTTCGGTGAGCGTCTACGGCCTGGGCGAGCCGTGCTGCTCCGGACTGGTGAGCCGTTGCGGTGTGCTGACGCTGGACGACACCTGCGAACCGCAGCGCGACCCGATGGACATGCCTTCGTGTCTGGCGTGTGGCGATGGCGTGTGTGACGTGCACGAGCAGCGCTGCAATTGTCCCGAGGACTGCGCCGTCACCGCGAAGCGGCCCGGCATCCGCTATCGCGGCAGCAGCCCCGAAGGGCCCACCGGCCATCGCAACACCGAAGGCGTCACCCGCCCGGGGCAATGCCTGGATGCGCTGGAGAAGCCAGACGCCGTTCGACACTGCTTGAGGGAATGGGTGATGGCCCTCCTGGGACGCAGGTCCGCCAAGGAGCTTCGGCAGGCCGTGGACATCAAGCCGTTCACCCGCTTCGACCTCGACCTGTTGGAGTGCCTGGATGAACCGGAGGACCGGGATCCGCCTGGAACCCGCTCCCGTCGCGATGTCTGTCTCGAAGCGCTCCAGCGGCGGACGAAGGACACGCGGCTGCGAAAACTGATGAACCCCTAGCCATGTCCCCCGAGCACTCCATGTTCCCGCGCTCCGCCCGTCATTCGACCTGTCTCGCGTCGCTCCTCGTGCTCCTCCTGGCCGGGGAGACCGCGCAAGCGACGTCCTATCCGCCCTGGCAGCCGCCAGTGAGGCGCGCCATCGTGAATGACGATGAGGTGGCCTTGCGTGCGTTACTGGCCGAGGGTGCGTCCCGGAACGTCATGGACGATCCGAGTCATCCGGGGGCGTATTCCCCGCTCATGGTGGCGTGCGAGGAAGGGAAGGAGAAGGCCGCCAACGTCCTGCTGGATGCGGGCGCGGATCCGTTGCTCATTGTTCCCCGGCATCAACGGTACTGGCCTCCGCCGGGATGGAGCGCTGTGTGCTTCGCGCGATTCAAGGGCCTGAAGCGAATCGAGCAGCGCCTGTTGGACGCGGGCGCCTCCGCCCGGTCCGCGTGTCTGTTGGATGCGGACTTCCTCGCTGCCGCCGTTGCGCGCCAGCCCCCCCAGGTGGAGCGCCTTGCCCGGCAGGGTCGGGGTGGAATCTCCCCCTCCGTCATCCAATACGCCATGGGGCAGGCCTTCGCCCACCGGGACGTAGCGCTGATGCGTGCCGTGCTGGTCGCGGGTAGGCCCGTCTCGTCCCGCGACGGGGCCGCCCTTCTCGAACGTTGGCTCAGTGACTTCAACGCCGTGAGTCCCGCGATGGTGGACGTCCTGCTGGAGGGTGGGGTGCGTCCGCCGCTTCTTCCGCTGGCGAAGGCGGGCCTCACGGCGCAGGTGGCGCGAGTCCTCAAGATGAGCGCTTCACCCGACAGCCGCCCGGATGATCTGAACTCCTCGTTGCAACTGGCCGCGAGGAATGGGCACGTGGAGGTCGTGCGGCTCCTGCTGAAGGCGGGGGCGGACCCGAATGGGACGAAGTTCAGCAACCCCGTTCCGCTGCTGGATGCGGCGGATCGGCTTCGTGAAGACAAGGGCGACCCCACGATGATGAAGCTGTTGCTGGATGCCGGCGCGCGCGTGGACGTCAAACACTTCGGCGGCTCTCCCCTCACGGTGGCCGCGAACGGCTGTAGCGCGGAGGTCGTCTCCCTGCTGCTGCGCAAGATGTCCCGTGGCGCGATCGCGGAGGAGCCGGGCACCTATCTGTATGCCCAGGCCCTGCGCGCAGGGGACTTCTGCACGGAGGCCAGGTCCGTGAAGGTCCTTCAGGCCCTCCTCTCGGGCGGGGTCCGCATCCGGGAGCAACGGGACATGCACGGGGACTTCCTCGTGACGCGGGCCCGGGAATCCCGCGCCATCAGGGCTGAATTGGTGAAGGCGGGGCTTCATCTGTCCGAGACGCCGTGAGTGGGCTGGCGTCCTCGCGCCCGGCGTGTCCTGCCCAGCGCCCAGGCCGCCCATAGCAGGACTCCCGCCACGGAGACGCCAGGGGCCGCGCCGCAGCCGCCCGCGTTGCCTTGCCCGCCCGGCTCCCCTGGACCGCCTGGAACCTGCGGCTCCAAGGGCATGGAGACAGGCGCCCCGCCCATGCGCGGGGCGGATGGGTTGCCCAAGGTCAGCTCCCCGTAGCGCTGGATGAGCCGCAGCCGCGCGCCATCGAACGCGGCGCCGTCATCCGGTACCTGCCATGCGTTGGGAATGAGCTCTCGCGCCACCTGGTGCGCGAAGGCCGGGTCGCCCGCGTCGCTCACCGCCTTGAGCCATTCATAGTCCTGCATGCCCTGACGGATGAGCTTCAGGCGCAGGGAGGCCACCGGCACGTCCGTCCGTCCGCCGATGATCGCGGGCGTGCCCGGGTAGAACAGCGTCCCGTCCCCGTTGCCATCGAAGTGGTACTGGTCCGTCCACGCCGTGGGGAGCATGCCCGCGGTCTCGTAGTACAGCTCGCCCTTGCAGCCGAAGAGGAAGGACAGCCACTCCATCGCGCGGGCCTTCGTCGAGGGGCGGTCCACCATGTACGACGGCCAACCCGCCCCCGGCTGGTTCTGCGGCACGGAGACGCTGGGCGCGCAGCCGTGGATCGCGCAGCTTTGATACATCCACAACTCCGTTCCAGGCCGCGAGAGGAACTCCACGTACGTCGCGGTCTGGTTTCCCACGAAGCCTGGATCCGTGCCCTCCAGGTGGTTCACCATCGGCACCATGATGTCCACCAGGGGCACCAGGCCGGTGGGCTTCAGTTGGCTGGCGTTCGTCGTCAGCATGGTGCGAAGGCCCGGCGCGGCCTGCCGCACCAGCGTTCCGGCGGCTTGCACCTGCTCGTAGCTGATCCAGATGGGCGGCTCGTCGCCGATCAGCGCGAAGGCCCGGTCCAGCCAGCCGCGCTCGCGCATGTGCCCGGTGAAGGCCGACAGGCCGCCAGCGGTGAGGGGCCCTGTGTATTCCAGGCTCGTCATCCGCGCGCCGGACAGCCGCGTGGGCGCGGTGCCATCCAGGCTGGGCCCCCACGTCGCGTCGAAATCGCTCCATGCCTTGGGCCCGGACGCGCGCAGGTAGAGCCGGGGCTGCGTGATGCGGTGCTCCAGCGCCATCTGCTGGTAGCGCACGAGGAACGGTTGCAGCTCCTCGTGCGAGCAGTCCGCCCGGCCCAGATGCGCGAGGCACACCTGGGCCGGCGACAGCGAAAACGCCGAGGCCAGTGAGGAAGTGCTCGGCATCACCGCTTCCACCACCGTCAGCCTCGCGGTCACCTGCCGCTGGAAGCCGCCTTCCGCCTCCACCGTCACCGTGCCCGTGTAGTCGCCGGGGGGCGCGTCCCCGGGCACGTGCATGTCCACCCAGACGGCTCGCGCCTCGCGCGCGGGCACGTCGAAGGGGAAGGCATTGCGTTGCTCCCTGGCGATTTCGTCCGTGTCTGGCACCAGCCCGTCCGGCCAGCGCCCCACCGGCTGCCCGGGCTCGGAGCCCTGCTTCGTGGTGATGTACGCCTGCCGGTACAGCGTCACGTCCGGTCCCGTCAGCGTCGCGGGCCCCTCCAGCGCGGGCAGGCGGGCGCGCACGCCCCTCAGGCCCCGGTCACCGCCGTGCAACGCCACCTGGAAGGAGACGAACTCATTGCGCGCGGCGGTGAGTCGTACCTCGGTGCTGCTTCCTGGCGCGGTGTTGTCGGGACGGACCTTCACCATCATCCCTTCGCCCCACACCGCGGGCTCGGCCGCGAACACCGGCCAGGCCGCGGACAACGCCAGCCAGCCGAGTCCACACTGTCGAAGTGCCAGCATGGGGAATGGATGCGCACGGGCCGTGTGCGGCTCCAGCCTCCCGGCTGTCCCGTCACCCGGGCCCACCAGCGCTCCCAGGCTCGGATGCCGAAGGGCGGCGCCATGGGCAGACACGAGAGGCCATCGACGGCTTGCTTCCTCGTCTGGTCGAGTAAGGTGCGCGCTTCGCATGACGGCGCGAGGCCTGGGGAGACTTCCGGTGGATGGCAGGGAATGGCGGGTGCGGGTCCTGGGGCTGGCGCAGCTGTGCGGCCCTGACGGTCAACGCGTGAGGTTGGAGCGGCGCACCGCGGCGCTGCTGGCGTGGCTGGCATTGCAGGGCCCCTCGCCCAAGTTCGCGCTCGCGTCCCTCCTGTGGCCGGATTCGCCGCCCACGACCGTGCGAAGCAACCTGCGGCAGTTGCTGCGCCGACTGCGAGTCGCCACGGAGGATGCGCCCCTGGTGGAGGGCGACGCCGAACGGCTGGCATTGGTCTCGCCCTCGTCCGTGGACGCCGCGGGCCTCAAGGCCGCCACGGAGGCCCGTGCCCATGCGGAGGCCCTGGCGTGTGTGGACGCCGAAGGCAACACGTTGCTGGCGGGCTTCGACTTCGATGACTGTCCGGAGCTCGCGCGCTGGCTGGACGGCGCCCGCGCGGGCATCGAGGGATGGGTTCGCGAGGCGCGCGAGGCCCGCATCGCCCAGCTCACCGCCGCGGGCGATTGGACCGCCGCCCTGGGGCTCGCGCAGGCGTGGGCGCGGCAGGAGCCCGAATCCGAGCAGGCCGGCCGCCACCTCATCCGGCTGCACTACCTGCAGGGTGACCGGGGAGCAGCGCTCGCGACCTTCGAACACCTGCGCGACGTGCTGGACCGGGAGCTGGGCGTCACCCCCATGCCGGAGACGCTCGCGCTGGTGCGGGAGGTGGAGCAGGCCCCGCCGCGCTCACGCTCCGTTCCAGGTGCTCGGCCTTCGCTGCCTCTTTCAGTGCTGCGTCCTCCGGTGCTGGTGGGCCGGGACGCGGCGTGGCGGCAGCTGGAAGCCGGCTGGGAGGCGGGCCAGTTGCTGTTCATCTCCGGTGAGCCCGGTAGCGGCAAGACGCGGCTCGCGGAGGAGTTCGCGGCCACGCAGGGCCGCTGGGGACGCATCGAGGCGCGAGCGGGAGACCGGGACGTGCCGTTCGCCTCCCAGGCGCGCGCCTTCCGCACACAGCTGCGGCGCTGGCCGGACGTGAAGCTGCCGGACTGGGTGCGCACCGAGCTGTCGCGCATCCTCCCGGAGCTGGGAGATGCGCGGCTGCTGCCGCCCCTGGCCTCCGAGGCCGGCACGCTGCGCTTCTACGACGCCATCGTGGCTGCGCTCCAACTGCTTCACGAGCACGAGGACATCAGCGTCGCGGACGACGTGCAGTACTGGGACGCGGCCAGCGCCAGGGCCTTCACCTTCGCGCTCTCCCGGCTGGCCGACACGGCCCCTCCAGGCGCACGCAGCCTGCGCTTCATCGACTGCTATCGCCGGGGAGAATTGTCGCCCGAGACGCGGATGCACGTGGCAGGGCTCGTCGAGGCGGGATTGGCGCGCGTCGTGGAGGTGGACGCGCTGACGGACGAGGACGTGAAGCGCATGGTGGCGGGCATGGGACTGCCGGGCGCGGAGGCGCACCTGGATGCCCTGGCCCGCTACACGGGCGGCAATCCCCTGTACGTCGTGGAGACGCTGAAGCACCTGCTGGAGACGGACTCGTTGCACCGTGAATGGCCCCAACGGCTGCCGCCTCCAGGGCGCGTGGGCCCCCTCATCCAGCGGCGCCTGGAGGGGCTGTCCCCGCTGGCGCTCCAGTGCGCGCGGCTCGCGGCGCTGGCGGGGGCCTTCTTCCGGACCTCGCTCGTGGCCGGGGGACTCCAGGTGATGCATGCGGAGGCGCATGAGGCGCTCGCGGAGCTGGAGGCGGCCCAGGTGCTGATGGGCGAGCGCTTCAGCCACGACCTGGTGATGGAGGCGGTCCTGGCTGGAATGGGCCCCGGCGAGGAGCGCGTGCTGCACGCCCGGCTCGCCACGGTGTTCGAGGCGGACGGCGCCCCTTCCATCCTCCTGGCGCATCACTGGCTCGGAGCTGGACGGACGGAGCGGGCACTGCCTCACCTGCTGGCGTCCGCTCGCTCCGATGAACAGGTCCTGCCGCCCGAACTGGCGGCGGAGCATTACGCGCGGGCCGCGTCGCTCATGCTGTCGCTGGGACAGCACGAGGACGCCGTGCAGGCGCGGGCCGCCGAGGCGCGCTGCCGGCTCCAGGCTACCTCCGCGGGAGTCCTCACCCCTGGGCCAGCAGCAGGCCCAGGCGCTCGCGGTCGCCGCGGCTGAGCTTCAAAGCCGGCTCAGGCGCAGTAGTACGTCGGGGCCAGCTCCAGCACGCGCTGCTCCGCGAGGGGAGAGAGCGCGCGCAGGCGGGAGAGGAAGAGGGGGGCCTTCATTCCCATCCCGATGAAACCCCAGACATACGAACGCTCCTGGGACTCGGACAACTGCTGGCGTTCGGTGGGCGTGAACGTGCGCCCCACCGCCTTCTCCAGCGTCTGGAGGTCCAGCGCGAGCTGCGCGTTCAGGGTGCCGCGCAAGGCCTGGAGCAGCTCCGAGTATTCAGTCAGGGCCGCGTCCAGGGCTTCGGGCGCCTGGGCGAGGATCTTCTGGGCCTCCAGGAAGTCCAGCCGGGTGTGCTGCGCCTCTTCCAGCCAGTGGTGCTTGAGCAGGTTGCAGAACAGCGGATCCAGCGTCTCGTCTTTGTTTCCGCGAACCGTCTCCTGGTAGTGCTGCTGCGTCATCAGCTCCATGTGCAGGTTGAAGATCAGCACGCCCAGGTTCGACTTCGCCATGATGGCCCGGGCCACCTCCACCTGGTTGTCGAGCAGGGCAGGGGCGACCTTGAAGCCCTTCGCGAACGCGCCGGTGAAGCGCGCGAAGAGCTGCTGGTGCTTCAGCTCCTCCTCGGTGAAGCGCAGCAGCGCCCGCATGTGCGTCGCGTTCCCGTGAAGCTCCAGGCCGGCGCGCTGGGCGGCCAGGGCGACGGCGTACTCCTCCAGGAACAGGAACAGGTGCGCGTAGCTGTTGGAGCGGATGTGGTTCAACATCAGCCGCTCCTCCGCGCTCAGGAAGGGAATGTCTTCCGTGCCGGTCAGCGCATCCGAAAGGAACCGGTGGCTGAAGTCGAGCACGGTGTCCTTGGGCAACAGCTCATCCAGACGCCAGGACACCCGTTCGGAACTCTGGATACAGGACTGGTACTCCGGGGTTTGATTGAGCATTGATGAATCAAACGGGTTTTCCCAGCCTTGGGTCAATGGTTGGGACTTCATTCCTACTCACCGCGGTGGGTCATTCCTGCCTGGGATTGGGTTGAGAGGGAGGGGTGGGCTATGAAGTCGCCATGCCCAGAAACCTCGTTCTGCCTTTGTTCGCGCTGCTCGCGTTCGTCGGCTGTACCCACCAGGTGCGGCCGAGCCCCGCGCCCATGTCCAACGCGGGGACGCCGCTGGCGCTTCGCGCGCGCTACTTCATCTCCCCCGAGCAGAAGGCGCGCATCGACTCGGACAGCTACTTCGTCCTGGGCGCCGGGCACACCTGGAACATCACCATTGGCGAAGGGCTCACGCGCAGCTTCCCGCAGATGATGGGCACCGTCTTCCAGTCCGTCCAGGAGGCGTCCAGCCCTGATGACATGGGCGACGCGGACGTGCTCATCGTCCCGGAGATCCAGTACTTCGACGTCAACGGCGGTGGCTTCGTGTCGCAGTTGAAGCTGACGGTGCGCTCCCGGGGGACCCAGGACGCCATCCAGGTGAGTGACCTGATCGAGGGCGAGTCCCAGAAGAGCAAGGCGGCCTCGGCGTGGTTGGGTGGGGCGTCCGCGGGGCAGGAGGCCCTGCGGCAGTCCACCGAGCTCGCCTTCGAGGACGTGATGCCCAAGGTCGCCACCCGCCTGCGCGCAATCTTCGCCAAGACGCAGGCCAAGGCGTCTCCGGGCGTGCTCTGACCCAAGTCTCCAGCGTCAACACACGTGAACACTCGAGGGCCCGGAACCAACCGTTCCGGGCCCTTTGTTTTTCCCAGACACGCTAACGCGCTGCGTATTGAGACCCCGGAATCCGGGGCCTACAAGGTTCCTTGTTGTCAAAGTGCCAATAGGCGCGGAGGCCGTGTATGAGACTGCGATGGAGCCGTACGTGGGCGTGTCCGAGTTCGCTGGTCCTCTTCCTGGTCAGTGCCGCGGCTGCCGCGGCTCCCTTACCGCTGCTGGAGACCACGGCGGTGCGGTCGCCATTCGTGGCGGCCTGCAATGGGAAGCCGGACTCAACGCCGTTGCCGGTGGATCCGCGCACGCTGGTGGTGCCGGGCGTCAACAAGCCGGGGGCGGCGGTCCAGTTCAACGCGTACTGGGTGGATCTGCACAATCCCCCGGCGCCGTTCGTCTCCACGCTGCCGCCCAATCCCACGACGTGCGGTGAGTTCCGCGCGAGCGTGGCCCGGGGGCGCAACAACATCGAGACGCGCGCCTACTTCCAGCCGTTCACCACCTCGCTCGCCTACTACAACCTCTACCTGCTCTGGGGCTTCCTCATCCGCCCCTCGGACTTCGACGAGCAGGTCATCAAGCGTTACGGCATGGCGAAGGCGCCGTTCCGCAATCCCTATCCGCTGCCGTGGGAGAACCCCAACCTCACCAACGGCGGCAGCGGCCAGCTCCCCCTGGGGCTCGTGCAGGAGAAGGACTCGAACGGGCGCTATACGGGCGCCATCAGCTCCAGCTGCTCGGGGTGCCACGACTCGCGGCTGGGGACCGAACAGGAGGCCGGCTTCGTGTGGGGGCGCACGAACGACGCGCTGGACGCGGGGTTGATCCAATCCGACTTCTTCCGCTCGACGGGCGTGGGCACCGTGCTGCAGCTGGCGCCCGTGCCCTGGAGCGTGGGCCGCGGCACCAGTGACGCCATCGGCATCGTGGACCTGCTGCCCGCGCTCTTCGACATGGACTCGCTCGCGCTGGCGCCCAGCCTGCTCGAATACTTCCCCTCCCACGCGGGCGGCCAGTCCCGCGCGCCCAGCTGGTGGCACCGCGCCTTCAAGACGCGGCAGTTCTGGGATGGCGCCCTCACGTCGGACAACGTCCGCTCGGAGATGGCCTTCAGCATCGCGAACCTGGGGCGCACGCCCGCGCAGCGCCGGGCGATGACCGTCGAGTTCGAGGACAACGACAACTTCTTCATCTCGATGTCCCCCCCCACGTACCCGAAGACGGTCAACACCGCGCTCGCCGAGCAGGGCGCGGTGCTCTTCCACGAGCGGGACCTGTGGGCCAACGGCGCCAACGCCAACATCCCCAAGGCGCCGGGCAACGGCTCCTGCGCGTCCTGCCACGGCGTCTATTCGCCGCGCCATGCCGCGGACCCGGCGTACCTGCCCGACCCGCGCCTCAAGGGCGTGGCGGGCGTGATTACGCCCATTGAGACCATCCGCACGGACCCCGCGCGCAAGGACCTGATGGCGGACATCCGCAAGCGCAAGGCCTGGAACTCGTCCTTCCTGGCCTACAACGACGAGGCCCCCAACCACGGCCCCTTCTACGACGACATCATCACCAGCGCCCTGCGGCGCGTGCCGCGCAGCGCGTATGACAACGGCCTGGGCCCCGTCTATTCACCCCTGGGGCCCAACGAGTGGCTCAGCCCGTTCGGCTACATCGCGCCGCCGCTCTATGGCGCGTGGGCCTCCGCGCCGTTCTTCCACAACGGCAGCGTGCCCACCCTCTGGGACGTGCTGAAGCCGGCGGACCGGCCGTCGGTGTGGAAGCGCCTGCAGACCTCCGCCAACATCCTGGGGACCAACGCGGGCTACGACGCGAGCTACGCGTCCTATGACTTCGGGAAGCTGGGGTGGAAGGTGTCGTCGCTGCCCTGCGCCAACTCCCCGTCCAACGACCCGTTCATCCCGTGCAGCGAGGAGATGGCGACGGCTGACGTGCTCTTCGCGAACATCGCGAACCTGGTCGCCAACTACAACTCGCTCGCCTACCAGTCGCCGCCGCCCATCACCCAGAAGCAGATCCGCTCCCGGATGATCTTCAACACCCACTTCTACGGCATGGGCAACGAGGGGCATGACTTCACCCAGTCGCTCACCGACCCGGAGCGCTGGGCCCTCATCGAATACATGAAGACGCTGTAATCAGAGGGGAGGGGGCGCGGAAAGGGTCCGCGCCCCCTGGCCCGTCACAGGAAGCGGCGGAAGAGGTCCAGCTTCCCCGTGTAGGGCGGGTAGCGCAGCTTCATGTCCAGGATGAACGGCCGCTTCACCACGCTCTTCTTGTGGCTGAAGGCGTCGAAGCTGGACTGGCCGTGGTAGCCGCCCAGGCCGGACTCGCCCACGCCGCCGAAGGGCATCCCCTCCGCGGCGAAGTGGACGCACACGTCGTTGGTGACGGCGCCACCGCTGGATGTCTCCGCGAGCACGCGCTCGTTCACCGCGGCATCCCGCGCGAAGGTGTAGAGCGCGAGAGGTTTCGGGCGGGCGCGCACGAAGCGGATGGCGTCGTCGACGTTCGCGCAGTCGACCAGCGGGAGCAGGGGGCCGAAGATCTCCTCCTGCATCAGCGGGCTTGTCAGCGGCGCGTCGGTGATGACGGTGGGGGCGAAGAAGCGGCTGGCTGCGTCGCGCTCTCCACCGAAGGCAATGTTCCCATGGGACGCGAGCGCGCTGACGCGCTCGAAGTGGCGGGCGTTGACGATGCGGCCGTAGTCGGCGCTCGTGCTCGCGTCGTCGCCGTAGAAGCTCCGCACGGCCTTCTGGACCAGCGCCGTGAAGCGCTCCTGGAGGTCGGAAGGGATGAGCACGTAGTCCGGCGCGATGCAGGTCTGCCCGGCGTTGACGTACTTGCCCCAGGCGATGCGGCGCGCGGTGACCTCCAGGTCCGCGCTCCGGTCGACGATGCAGGGGCTCTTGCCGCCCAATTCCAGGACGGTGGGCGTCAGGTGCCGGGCCGCCGCTTCAGCGACGGTCCGGCCCACCTGCGGGCCTCCGGTGAAGAAGATGAGGTCCCACCGCTCGTCGAGCAGCGCGCGGCTCTCCTCCACGCCGCCCTCCACGACGGAGACGACCTCGGGCGGGAACGCCTCGCCCAGCATCTTCGCGAGCACGCGCGAGGTCGCGGGCGCGTGCTCACTGGGCTTCAACACGGCGGTGCAGCCCGCGGCGAGCGCCCCGATGAGCGGCGCCAGCGACAGCTGATAGGGATAGTTCCAGGGCGCGATGATGAGCGTCACACCCAGGGGCTCCGCGTACTGCCAGGCCCGCGCCGGCTGGATGACGAGCGGCGCGGAGCCCTTGCGGGGCTCCATCCAGGCCTTCACGTGCTTGAGGGCCGTCTTCAGCTCCCCGTAGATGCTGCCCACCTCCGTCAGGTAGGCCTCCTCCGGGCTCTTCGAGAGGTCTGCCTTGAGGGCGGCCAGGATGGCCTCCTCATGCCTGCGGGCCGTCGCTTCGAGCGCCCGCAGCTGCTCCTGCCGCCATTTCAGCGGGAGCGTGACGCGGGTTTCGAAACAGGCGCGCTGCCTTGAAACGAGTGCCTTCACGTCATGCTCCCGCTGATTCCTCATGGGGCGACCTCTTGTGTGGGTAAGGGGTTACTCGAGCAGCTCTCCACGTTCAGCCTTGGCGACCAGGGACGCGGGCGGCAGGAAGTGCTTCCCGTAGCGCTCCGCCAGCTGGCGCGCGCGGACGACGAAGCCGCGAGGCCCCGTGCCGGAGGGGCCTTCGTAGCCGTTGATGTACTGCACCACGCCGCCCGTCCACGGCGGGAAGCCGATGCCCAGGATGGAGCCCACGTTCGCGTCCGCGGCCGAGCGCAGCACGCCCTCGTCGAAGCAGCGCACCGTGTCGATGGCCTCCGCGAAGAGCATCCGCTCCTTCATGTCCTCGAAGGGGATGGTGTGCCCGGGCTTGGTGTAGTGCTGCGCCAGCCCCGGCCAGAGGTTCGTCCGCTTGCCGTCCGCGTAGTCGTAGAACCCGCCGCCCGTGGAGCGGCCCTTGCGCCCGTGCTGATCGATGAGCGCGTCCATCACCGCGTAGCTGCCGTGGTCCACCCACGGCTGGCCCGCGGCCACCACGGCCGCCTTCGTCTCCTGGCGGATCTTCCGGGGCAGCGTCAGCGTCAATTCGTCCACCAGCTGGAGCGGGGCGGCGGGGTAGCCCGCCTGGAGTCCCGCCTGCTCGATGGACGCGGGCGCGATGCCCTCGCCCACCATGGCGATGGCCTCGTTGAGGAACGTGCCGATGACGCGGCTGGTGAAGAAGCCCCGGCTGTCATTGACGACGATGGGCGTCTTGCCAATCTGCACCGCGATGTCGATGGCCTTCGCCAGCGTTGCGTCACTCGTCTGCTTGCCGGCGATGAGCTCCAGCAGCGGCATCTTGTCCACGGGGGAGAAGAAGTGCATGCCGACGAAGTCCGGCGGCCGCGTCACGCCCTCCGCGAGCAGGCTGATGGGCAGGGTGGAGGTGTTGGACCCCAGCACCGCGTCCGGCGCCACCACGCCTTGAATCTCCTGGAAGACCTTGTGCTTGAGCTTCACGTCCTCGAACACCGCTTCGATGACCAGGTCGCAGCCCGCGAGCGCGGCCGGGTCCTCCGCGGGGGTGATGCGCGCCAGCAGCGCGTCGCCCTTCTCCTTCGTGACGGAGCCCTTGGAGACGGCCTTCTCCACCAGCTTGACGGAGTAGCCCTTGCCCTTCTCCGCGGCGGCCAGGGTCACGTCCTTGAGCACCACGTCGATGCCGGCCTTGGCGCACACGTAGGCGATGCCCGCGCCCATCATGCCCGCGCCCAGCACGCCCACCTTCTTCGCGGTGTGCTGCGGGAAGCCCTTGGGACGGCCGCCGCCGGAGTTGATGTGCTGCATGTCGAAGAAGAACGCCTGCATCATGTTCTTCGCGACCTGACCGACGACGAGCTCCGTGAAGTAGCGCGACTCGATGGTGAACGCGGTGTCCACGTCCACCTGCGTGCTCTCCACCGCCACCGCCATGATGGCGCGCGGCGCGGGCATGTTCGTGCCCTTGAGCTGCTTGCGCAGGTTGGCGGGGAAGGCGGGCAGGTTCGCCGCGAACGCTGGGTGTGAAGGCGTGCCGCCGGGAATCTTGTAGCCCTTCTGGTCCCACGGCTGCTGCGCCTTCGGGTTCGCCTTTACCCACGCCTTCGCCGCGGGCAGGAGCGCGTCCACGGAAGGCACCACCTCATGCACCAGCCCCAGCTCCTTCGCCTCCTGGGGGCGGTGTTTCTGGCCCTGGAGCAGCACCTTCATCAGCGCGTCCGTGATGCCCAGCATGCGCACCGTGCGCACCACGCCGCCGCCGCCGGGCAGCAGGCCCAGCGTCACCTCCGGCAGACCCACCACCGCGCCCTTCACGTCCGCGAGGATGCGGTGGTGACACGCGAGGGCGATCTCCAGCCCGCCGCCCAGCGCCGCGCCGTTGATGGCCGCGACCACGGGCTTGCCCAGGGTCTCCAGCGCGCGCAGCTGCGCCTTGATCTCCTGGCCCAGGTCGAAGACCTGCTTCGCTTCGCTCTTCTTGACGTTGCGCAGGTCGTTGAGGTCGCCGCCCGCGAAGAAGGTCTTCTTCGCGGAGGTGATGACGACGCCGGTGATGCTGTCCTTCTCCTTCACCAGCCGGTCCACCGCCGCGCGCATGGACTTCACGTAGGCGGCGTTCATGGTGTTGGCGGACTGGGAGGGGTCGTCCATCGTCAAGACGACGATGCCGTCCGCGTCCTGTTCCCAGCGCAGGGTGTTCTGTTCGCTCATGGTGTTCGCTCGAAAGTCTTTGAAAGGGGAGGGAGAGGTCAGACGCGCTCGACGAGGGTGGCCACACCCATGCCGCCGCCGACGCACAGGGTGACGACCGCGCGACGCGCGTTGCGCCGCTCCAGTTCATCCACCACGGTTCCAAGAATCATGGCGCCGGTGGCGCCCAGCGGGTGACCCATGGCGATGGCGCCGCCGTTGACGTTGAGCTTCTCGTCCGGGATGTCCAGGTCCTTCTGGTACTTGAGGACCACGGAGGCGAAGGCCTCGTTGAGCTCGAAGAGGTCGATGTCCTTCACCGACAGGCCGGCGATGTCCAGCAGCTTGCGGGTGGCCGGCAGCGGGCCGGTGAGCATGATGGTCGGCTCCGCGCCGGACGTGGCCACGGCGGCGATGCGCGCGCGAGGCTTGAGGCCCAGCGTCTTGCCCACCTTCTCCGAGCCCACCAGCACCAGCGCCGCGCCGTCCACGATGCCGGAGGAGTTGCCCGGCGTGTGCACGTGATGGATGCGCTCCACCGCGTGGTACTTCTGGAGCGCCACCGCGTCGAAGCCGCCCATCTCACCCATGGTGGTGAAGGACGCGCTCAGCTGGCCCAGCGAGGCCACTGTGGAGTCCGGGCGCATGTGCTCATCGCGGTCCAGGATGACGAGCCCGTTCTGGTCCACCACGGGGACGACGGACTTCTGGAAGTAGCCGTTCTTCCACGCGTGGGCGGCGCGCTCCTGCGAGCGCACGGCGTAGCGGTCCACGTCCTCGCGGGTGAAGCCCTCCATGGTCGCGATGAGGTCCGCGGAGATGCCCTGCGGCACGAAGTAGGTGTCGTAGTTGGTGGCGGGGTCCATGGCCCACGCGCCGCCGTCCGAGCCCATGGCGACGCGGGACATGCTCTCCACGCCGCCCGCGATGACCAGGTGCTCCCAGCCGGAGCGCACCTGCTGCGCGGCCATGTTCACCGCCGTCAGGCCGGAGGCACAGAAGCGGTTGAGCTGCACGCCGCCGGTGGTGTCCGGCAGGCCCGCGGCCAGCACCAGCGTGCGCGCGATGTCCGCGCCCTGGTCGCCCACGGGGGACACGACGCCCAGCACCACGTCGTCGATGTACTTCGGGTCCAGGGTGGGGTTGCGCTGCTTGAGCGCGTCCACCAGGCCGACGAGCAGCGACACCGGCTTGGTGCCGTGCAGGGCGCCCTTCTTGCCCTTGCCACGAGGGGTACGGACGGCGTCGAAGATGAATGCTTCCTGGCTCACGGGGAGCCTCCTTGTGAGAAGGGAGGGGCTACAGGGACCGGGCGACGAGCTCCTTCATGACCTCGTTCGCGCCGGCGAAGATTCGCAGGACGCGGGTGTCCGCGAACAGATGGGCGATGGGGTATTCCTTCATATACCCGTACCCGCCGAACAGCTGGAGGCAGCGGTCCACTACCAGGCAGGCCTGGTCGGACACCCAGTACTTCGCCATGGCCGCCGTTGTCACATCGAGTCTGCCTTCCAGGTGGGACGCGACGCAGTCATCCACGAAGGTGCGGCAGACCCGCTGGAGGGTGGCGCACTCCGCCAGCTCGAAGCGCGTGTTCTGCAGGGCGAAGAGCGGCTTGCCGAAGACGTGGCGCTGCTTCGTGTACTCGACGGTGAGCTGGACCGCGCGCTCCAGGCTGGCCACCGCGATGATGGCCGTGGTCAGCCGCTCCTGGGGCAGCTGCTGCATGAGCTGGGCGAAGCCCCGGCCCTCCTCGCCTCCCAGCAGGTTGACGGCGGGGACCCGCAGGTCGTCGAAGAAGAGCTCGGTGGTGTCCTGACCCTTGCCCCCCAGCTTGTCGAGGATGCGTCCGCGCTGGAAGCCGGGCGTCGTGTCAGAAATCTCCGCGCACAACAGGGAGATGCCCGCGTGGCCCGGCTGCCCCGTGCGCACGACGATGATGATGAAGTCGCACACGTGGCCGTTGGAGATGAACGTCTTCGCGCCGCTCACCCGGTAGAAGTCGCCTTCACGCACCGCGCGGGTGGAGATGGCCTGGATGTCGGAGCCCGTCCCCGGCTCGGTCATGGCGATGGCGCCCACCCACTCGCCGCTGGCCAGGCGGGGCAGCCATTTCTCCTTCTGGGCCTCCGACGCGTAGGCCAGCAGGTAGTGCGCGACGATGGCGCAGTGGACGGGGAAGCCCATGGACGGGTCGCCGGCGCGGATCTGCTCCTCGATGAGGACCGCCTCGTGCGCGAACGTGCCGCCTACGCCGCCGTAGGCCTCCGGGATGGACATGCACAGGAGGCCCAGCTCTCCGGCGCGGCGGTAGAGCGCCTTGTCCGGGTAGCCCTGCTCCACGTGCTTGGGCAGGTTGGGGAGGACCTCCTTCGTGAAGTAGGTGGCCGCGAGCGTGCGCACCTGCTCGACGTCATCCGAGCTCCACCGGGGACGTGCCGTCGTCATGATGTCTGTCTCCTAGAGTCCGAAGGTCTTGCCGATGATGTCGCGCTGGATCTCGCTGGTGCCGCCGTAGACGGTGGAGATGACCGTGGCGCGCAGGTGCGACTCCATGTCGTATTCGGTGGCGTAGCCGTAGCCGCCCATCATCTGCATGCCCTCCAGGGCTACGCGCTTGGCGGTCTCCGTCGTCTTGAGCTTCGCCATGGAGGCCTCGCGGGGGAGCATCCGGTCCGGGTGCTCGTCGGCCATGGCCGCCACGCGGTAGACGAGCAGCTCGCAGCAATCCAGCTCCGTGGCCAGGTCCGCGATGCGGTGCTTGAGCGCTTGGAATGAGCCGACGGCGCGGCCGAACTGCTTGCGCTCCTTCACGTAGGCGACGGCGTCGTCGAACGCGCGCCGGCCCCGGCCCAGCATGGACGCGGCGAGCAGGAGCCGCTCGCTGTTGAGCCCCGCCATCAGCTGGGGCCACGCCTGGTCCACGAGGCCGACCACGGAGGACTCCGGCAGGAAGCAGTCCGTGAAGAAGACGTCGTTGACCTCCTTGCCGCCCATCGTGGGGATGCCGCGGATCTCCATGCCGGGCGTGCCCGCGGAGACGCAGAACATGGTGAGGCCTTCATGCCGCGAACCCACGGAGTTCGTGCGCGCCACGAGCAACACGTGGTCCGCGAAGTGCGCGTTGGAGCACCAGGTCTTCTGTCCGTTGACCACGAAGCCCCCGTGCGTCCGGACCGCGCGGCAGGTGATGGCGGCGGCGTCGGAGCCGGCCCCGGGTTCGGAGATGGAGATGGCCTCCACCCGGCCGCGTGCGATGCCTCCGAGGATTGTCTCCTTCTGCACCGGGGTCCCGAACTTCGCGTAGGGGCCTGCCGCCACCGCGGTGGTGATGTAGCCGCCTACCGGCGCGAGCCCGTACGCGGTCCGCTCCGCGAAGAGGCACATGTCGGACATGCCTCCGCCGGAGCCGCCGTACTCCGTGGGGATGCCCACGCCCAGCCAGCCCAACTCGGCCATTTGGGCGTAGAGGCCGGGGGCGTGGGCCTCCGTGCCGTTATGGGTCAGCGCGTCCCGCTGCGCGCGCGTGCCCGTCCTGGCGCGGCAGAACGCGTCGATGGCATCCGCGAACGAGGCTTGCTCCGGGGTTCTCACATGCATGGCGGTTCTCCGAAGGGGCGTCAGGCGTTCGCGTAGAGCGCGGCGATGCGTTCGGCGTACTGCGCGAGCAGCACGCGGCGCTTGAGCTTGAGGGTGACCGTCAGCTCTCCCGTCACCGGGGACCACGCTTCCGGGACGACGTGGAAGCGTTTGATCTGCTCGGAACGGGAGAGGCGGACGTTGGCCGCGGCGACGAGGGATTCCAGCTCGGCCTGGACGGTGGGGTCTCGCGCGAGCTCCTCCAGCGACACCGAGGACAGGCCCCGGGCCTTGGCCCAGAGCGGCGCGGCCTCCGGATCCAGGGAGACGAGCGCCGTCACGTAGGGGTGCCCGTCGCCAATCGCGATGGCCTGGGCCACCAGCGGGTGGGCGCGCAGCATGCCTTCGAGCTTGGAGGGGGCGATGTTCTTCCCGCTCGACGTGATGATCAGCTCCTTCTTGCGGTCGGTGATGCTGAGGAATCCATCCGCGTCGAGCGTGCCGATGTCGCCAGTGGCGAGCCAGCCGTCCGCGTCCGTCGCGCGGGCAATCTGGCCGTCCGCCGCGAGGTAGCCCATGAACACCACCGGACCGCGCACGAAGATTTCCCCGTCCAACGCCAGCTTGAGTTGGAGCCCGGGGATGGGCCGCCCCACGGAGCCGACTCGGAAGTCGGTGGGGGTGTTGATGGTGGCGCAGCCGGTGGTCTCGCTCATGCCCCAGACCTCCAGCACCTGGATGCCGAAGCCGCCCAGGTATTCGAGGATGTCCACGGGGATGGGCGCGGAGCCGCTGCTCGTCCAATGCAACGCATCCAGGCCCATGGACTTGCGCAGCGGTTCGAGCACGCGCGCTTCGGCGTCCGCGGCCTTCTGCTGGACCTCCGGCGGCACGGCCCTGCCAGCGCCGCGCAGCCGGAAGGACTCCATCGCGGCGGCGTGGGCTGCGAGCAGGGGCTCACGCTGGGCGGAGGGGAGCGCGTCCACCTTCAAGCGCAGGCTCGACGCGAGCTTCTCCCAGAGGCGCGGCACGCCGAAGAACGCGGGCGCTCGCGAGCGGGCCAACAGCGGCACCACGCCCGTGGGGTCCGTGCACAGGTGCATGTGCAGTGCTTTGTAGAGCGCTCGGTACAGCCCCAGTTCGCGCTCCGCCACATGCGCCAGCGGGAGATAGGCGATGGAGGGGACGCGCATCGGCACGGGGACGCACTGGTCCACCGCGACGGCTTCATAGAAGGCGTTGAGGTGGCTCAGCACCACGCCCTTGGGGTCGCCGGTGGTGCCGGAGGTGTACATCATCGCCAGCGGATCCTCCGGGCGGATGTCCTTCCAGGCGTCCTCGAAGGACTGGGGGTTGGCCTCGTGGAGGGCGCGGCCTTCGGCTTCGAGCTCCGCGAAGGAGATGAACCGCGAGTCCCCGCGTGGAAGGGCGGAGGCGTCCACGACGACGATGCGCTGGAGGGCGGGGAGCGATTCGAGCACCGGCCACCACCGGGCCAGCTCGTCCGCGCCCTCCAGCACCACCACCGTGGCCGCGCTGTGCCGGGCGACGTAGCCCACCTGTTCGGTGCTCAGGGTCTGGTACGCGGTACAGGAGATGGCGCCCAGGTGGGCCGCCGCATAGTCGATGATCCAATGCTCCGGCCGGCCGGACATCATGATCATCATCCGCTCGCCCCGCTTCAGCCCCAGCACGCAGAGCCCGCGGGTCATCGCGGCGGTGCGCTGACGCAGCTGGCTCCAGGTGAGGGTGCTGTTCCCGGAGGTGAGGGCGGGCGCGTCCGCGTATTCCGTGGCGTTGCGCTGAAGGAGGCGCGGCAGCGTGAGCTGGGCCGCGAGGGACAGGCACTGCGCTTCCAGGTTCGCGTCAAACGCACCCATGGACACACCTCCGCCAGGTCAAAGGACAATCAGGTTGTCTGTCGTGCTTCCTCTTCAGGGATCGACGTACAGGTCGAGCACCACATCCGGGCCGCCGCCGTAGCGGCTGAAATCAGTGACTCCACCCGCGCGCAGGACGTCCTCGTCGATGCAGGTCTGTCCGGTGCACTCGCGCGGCGGGCGCTGGAAGATGGCCACGGCCGCGTCCGCCATGATTTCCGGCGAGCGGGCCCGCTCCATCGAAGCGTCCCCGCCGAGCAGGTTCTTCACGGCGGCGGTGGCGATGAGCGTGCGAGGCCAGAGCGCGTTCGCGCCAATGCCGGCGTCCGCCAGCTCCGCCGCCCAGCCGAGCGTGAGCAGCGTCATGCCGTACTTGGCCATCGTGTACGCCGGGTGCAGGCCCATCCAGTGGGGCGCCAGGTTCACAGGTGGGGACAACGAAAGGATGTGAGCGTGGGACGAGCGCCGCAGGTGCGGCAGCGCCGTGCGCGTGAGCAGGAACGTCCCGCGCAGTTGTATCTGCTGCATCAGGTCGAAGCGCTTGAGCGGGAGCTCTTCGGTCTTCAGCGGGGCCAGGGCGCTCGCGTTGTTGAGGCAGAAGTCGATGCCGCCGAAGCGGGCCACCGTTTCGTCCACGGCGCGCTGCACGTCCGCTTCGTCCCGCACGTCGCCCACCACCGCGAGTGCTTTGCCGCCCGCGGCTTCAATCTCCGCGGCGGCCGTGTGGACCGTTCCCGGCAGACGCGGGTCCGGCGTGCCCGTCTTCGCCAGGAGCGCGACGTTGGCGCCCAGCCGTCCGGCCGCGACACCGATGGCCAGCCCGATGCCACGGCTTCCGCCGGACATGAGCAGCGTGCGTCCGGTGAGCGGGCCCGGACCGGCCATCGGCCGCGTCACTTCTGGGCCTTCGGCTTCGCCGGGGTGGCACGTCCGGGCGTGGCCGTCTGGGCGAGCTGGGGGAGCAGGTCGCGCACGATGAGCAGGAGTGATTCGCTCAGGAGCAGGTGCGTCTCCTCGCGGGTGAGCGTTCCGTCGCGGAGCCACTCGCGGATGGAGGCCTTCACCAGCCCGCTGTAGGAGCGGATCATCGCCCGCTGCCGCGAATCGTTGCCGACCTCGGCCTTGAGCCCCAGGAACTCGAGCGTTCGCGACGCGGCCACGTCGTCCGCCTCTGCGATGATGCGGTCCACGTCCGGATCCGCGCCGATGCTGCCGCTCCCGATGACGGCCAGGTACGTCTTGCCGTGGGTCGCCACGGTGTCCAGGTACCACTCGACGCTGCGCTCCACGCGCTCTCGCAGGGTTCCGGTCATGGGGACGCTCTTTTCGATGCCGGGCATGAGCAGCATTCGCTTCACGACCTTCAGGTAGAGATCCCGCTTCTGCCCGAAGTAGTGATTGAGGAGCCCCCGCGCGACGCCCGCCTCCTTGGCGATGTCAGTGGTGGAGACGTCCGCGTAGGGGCGCTCGCCGAACAGGCGCATGGCACACTCGAGGATCTGCTTCCGGCGCTCGTCCGGTTCCAGCCGCTTCCAGCGGGGGGCCAGGGCGCTCATCGCCGGGTCTCCTGCCAGGGGAGGAACACAGGCAGGTCTTGGGTCACCGTCCGGGAGAATCGCGCGGGTCGCTTCTGCATGAAGGCCATGACACCTTCTAGCGCGTCCGGGCTCTCTCCGAGGCTCGCGATGAGCTGACTGTCCAGGGCGAACGCGGGCTCCGGCGAGGGGAGGGCGCTCATCCGGTAGAGCGCCTGACGGATGACGGCCACGGACACCGGCGCGGTTGATTCCACCAGCTCCCGAGCGAGCGTCTGCGCCGCGGTGGCCAGGGCTTCGGGTTCATGGAGGGATTGAACCAGCCCCGCGTTGAGTGCCTCCTCCGCGGGGACGAGCCGCCCGCTCACCATCCAATCCATGGCGCGGCCCAGGCCCACCAGCCGGGGCAGGAACCAGCAGGAGCCCGCTTCCGGGTAGATGCCTCGCCGGCTGAAGACAAACCCGAAACGGCTGTTCCTGGCCGCGAGCCGGAAGTCCGCGGGGAGGATCATCGTGGAGCCCACGCCCACCGCCGCGCCCTGGATGGCGGCGATGACTGGCTTTCTCAACATGAACAGCTGGCGGGCCACGCGCGTCGCGGGTTCGACCCAGGCACCGCCGGGGATGTCTGTGTTCGTGACCTCCAGGGACTGACCGCTGAGGTCCGCTCCCACGCAGAAGTCCTTGCCGGCGCCAGAGAGGATGACCACCCGCACCGCTTCATCCGCGTCCGCCGCGGCGAGCGCGGAGGCCAGTTCATCCGCCATGAGCACGGTGAAGCCATTGCGCGCTTCGGGCCGGTGCAGTTCCACATTGGCGACCCGGTCCGCGTAGGAAACGCGGATGTGTTGGTAGCTCATGGTTGGAAATCCTGGCTCATGTGCTGGGTATAGTGGAGACTTGTTGGCGCGGCGTCAACAGCAAGAGTCATTGCCATCGCCCCGGAGTCTTCGACGTTTCGCGTCATCGATTGCCTGCCCTGGAGCCCGTTCATGAGTGTGGATGCGTTTGGCCTGGAGGGCCGCCGTGCGCTGGTGACGGGCGCCTCCGGAGGGTTGGGTTTGCACTTCGCGGAGGTGCTGGCCCGGGCGGGCGCGGAGGTGGTGTTGGCGGCGCGGCGCTCGGACCGGCTGACCGCGGAGGTGGAGCGGCTGCGGGAGCTGGGGCTGCGTGCCCATGCGGTGTCCATGGACGTGACGCTCGCGGCGTCCGTGCAGGAGGCCGTGGCCGAGGCGGAGGCGCTGGCGGGTGGGGTGCTGGACGTGCTGGTGAACAACGCGGGCGTGTCCGGCGACGGCTTCTTCCTCCAGGTGGAGGAGGCGCAGTGGGACGCCGTCATCGACACCAACCTCAAGGGTTCGTATCTCGTGTCGAAGGCCGTGGCGCGCCGTCTGGTGGAGCGCGAGGCGCCGGGCAGCATCATCCACATCGCGTCCATCCTGGGCCTGCGGGTGGGCGGCGGGGTGGCGCCCTGCTGTGCCTCCAAGGCCGGGGTGATCCACCTCACCAAGGCGATGGCGTTCGAACTGGCGCGGCATCGGATCCGCGTGAACGCGCTGGCCCCCGGCTACATCGAGACGGACTTCAACCGGACCTTCTTCGGGAAGGACGCGGGACAGAAGCTGCTCGCTCGCATTCCCTTCCGGCGGCTGGGGCACATGCGGGAGCTGGATGGGCCGCTGCTGCTGCTGGCGTCGGAGGCCGGCAGCTACATGAGTGGTTCTGTCATTGAGGTGGATGGTGGCCACCTCTGCTCCACCCTGTAGTCCTCCCTTCGGCCCGGTGACCCAATGGACTTCTCGCTGTCCCCTGAAATCGAAGCGTACCGGCTGCGTGTGCGTGAGTTCGTGGCCACGCACGTGTTGCCGCTGGAGAAGCAGCCGGATGCGTTCGACGCGCACGAGAACCTCCGCGAGGAGGTGGTGGCTCGGGTGCGGGAGCTGGCCCGCGCGCAGGGGCTCTGGGCCTTCCAGATGCCCAAGGCTCGCGGAGGGCAGGGGCTGGGCGTGGTGGGCATGGCGGCCTGTTACGAGGAGGCGGCGCGTTCGCCCTTCGGGCCCGTGATGTTCAACGCCGCGCCCCCGGATGACGGCAACATGATCGTCCTGGAGAAGGTGCTCGCGACGGAGGCGCTGAAGCAGCGCTGGTTGCAGCCCCTCATCGATGGCCGGGTGCGCTCCGCCTTCGCGATGACGGAGCCCGACGGCTGCGGCTCCGACCCGTCCCTCACCTATACGCGAGCGGAGAAGCAGGGCGACGAATGGGTGCTCACGGGCCGCAAGTGGTTCATCACCGGTGCCCAGGGCGCGCAGCACTTCATCGTCGTGGCGCGCACCTCCGACGACGAGCGCAAGGGGCTCACTGCGTTCCTCTTCGACGCCAGTCAGCCTGGATGGCGTATCGAGCGGCGCATTCCCATCATGGGGCCCGAGGAGCACGGTGGTCATTGCGAGCTCGTCTTCGAGGGGCTGCGCATTCCGGACGAACATCGCCTGCTGGGCGTGGGTGATGGCCTCAAGGTGACGCAGATCCGTCTGGGCACGGCGCGCCTCACGCACTGCATGCGCTGGCTGGGATTGGCGAAGCGGTGCCTGGAGGAGGCGGGCGGTTACGTCTCGCGGCGGATGAGCTTCGGGGAGACCCTGGCTCAGCATGAGGGCGTGCAGTGGATGTTGGGCGACGCGGCCAAGGACATCCACATCGGGCGGCTGCTCACCATGAGCGCCGCCTGGAAGCTGGACCAGGGGGACTTCGCGCGCACGGACATCTCCATCGCGAAGATCCACGTGGCGGATGCGCTGCACAAGGCCGCGGATACGGCCATCCAGTTGATGGGCGCGCGCGGCTACTCCAAGGACACGCTCGTTGAATGGATCTACCGGTACGCGCGTCAGGCGCGGTTGGTGGATGGGGCCAGTGAAATCCACAAGATGGTGCTGTCGCGTGCCTATCTGGCGGAGGGCGCGGACTTCTTCCGGTGGGGCGTGGGATGACGATGCGCGAGGAACACAGGCACGCGCTGGAGTCCTTCCTGGCCACGAAGGCGGCGGCCCGCGAGGTGCGGCTCGTCGATGCGCGCCTGCTCTCCGGGGGCGCCATCCAGGAGAACTGGCTGCTGACGGCTGTGGTGAGCGGAGGGCCGCATGAAGGCGTGCTGGAGTGCGTGCTGCGCTCCGATGCGGCCTCGGGCGTCTCCGTGTCGCACGACCGTGTCCGGGAGTTCGCCCTGCTGCGAGAGGCCTTCCGCGCGGGCGTGACGGTGCCGGAGCCGCTGTGGCTGGGAGATGGCTCCGTGCTCGGGCGCGCGTTCTTCGTGATGCGCAAGGCCCGGGGGACCGCCGCTGGCCATCGCATCGTGAAGGACCTGGGGCTGGGCGGAGATCGCGAGGCGCTGACCGAACGGCTGGGTGCGGAGCTGGCGCGGCTGCATGCCATCCGTCCTCCCGTGGAAGCCCTGTCCTTCCTCCCGGTGCCGGCGTTGTCGCCCGCGCTGCGGGGCGTGAATGAGTTCCAATCCTTCCTGGACGGCCACCACGCGGCGTTCCCCGCGCTGGAGTGGGGGATCCGCTGGCTGGAGCGGCATGCGCCAAAGACTCCGGAGCTGGTGCTGACGCATCGCGATTTCCGCACCGGCAATTACATGCTGGACGAAGCCGGCCTCACGGCCGTGCTGGATTGGGAGTTCGCGGCGTGGTCGGACCCACTGGAGGACCTCGGGTGGTTCTGCGCGCGGTGCTGGCGCTTCGGCCAGTTCGACCAGGAGGCGGGAGGCATTGGCTCCCGTGAGGCGCTGGCGCGCGGCTATGCGCGCGTGAGCGGCCGCACGCTGGATTGGGAGGCGGTGCGCTACTGGGAGGTCTTCGCCCATGCGCGGTGGGCGGTGATTGCCCTGCAGCAGGGCGAGCGTCACGTCTCCGGCCGCGAGCCCTCGCTGGAGCTGGCGCTGACGGCGCATGTCGTGCCGGAGCTGGAGCTGGAACTTCTTTCGATGACGGGAGGACGGAATGCGTGAACAGCCGGACGGGGCCGCGCTGCTGGCGATTGCTCGCGAGGTGCTGCTGCGGGAGCTGCTGCCCGGGCTGCCGGAGGACAAGGTCTACGCGGCGCGGATGATCGCCAACGCGATGGGCATCGCCGAGCGGCAACTCCGCGCGGGTGACGAGCCCCAGCAGGAGGAACGCGGGGCGCTGGTGGTCCTGCTCCAGCGCGAAGGGGGGCTCGCGGAGCTGAACCACGAGCTGGCGGCGCGGATCCGCCAGGGCGGGTTTGATGGAAACCGCGAGGCCTGGTCGCTGCTCTGGGACTCCACCCTTCAGCGCGTCCGCGAGAGCGCACCGAAGGCCCTGCCTGCCTCCGACCGGATGGAGTAGAGGTCGGGGCATGAAGAAGAAGGCCTCCAAGTCTCCCGCCCGCGACCTGCCGTTCGAAATCTTCACCTGGTCGCAGGTTCGCGACGAGGTGAAGGCCCCTGGCAATCGCGAGGATGACTCGGACCGCGTGCTCGTCCTCACCGGGAATGTCGTCATGCCCCACGACCTGGGGCTGGACTTCCACCAGGGAATCTTCGCGCTGGATGACGAGGACGAGCCTCCCTTCACCGGCCTCATCGTGCGCGGTGACCTCACCGTCGAAGGCTGCGTGCTCAACTGGGAGAACGACTTCGGGCCGTTCCTCCAGGTGCACGGCAACCTCGTCGCGAAGCGCATCGCCATCGGCGGTGCTCGGCTTCACGTCTCCGGCGACCTGACGACCGAAGACCTGGTGGCGGTCTACAACCACGGCAGCGTCTCCGTGGGCGGAAAACTCAAGGCCCGCACCCTTGCCTCGCATTACTCCTTCAAGGTGGCGGGCGCTGTCGACGCGCATCGCTACCTGGGCCAGGACTCGAAGGTGTTCGCGGTGGCCGGAGGGGTGGAGGACGTGAAGGACCCCTACGAAGGGAAGGGCGTCTTCGTCCCGTCGGTGGTGAGGGACGGCCGCGTCGATCTGGAGAAGGTGCGGGCCCGGCTGGCGGCGGGCAAGCCCGTCGCTCGCGACGCGTTCACCAGCATCCGGGAGGCGTTCCGTCAGCTCGTCGCGAAGAAGCTCGCGGATCCCGACAAGGTCAAGAGCCTGACGCTGGAGGACAAGGCGCTCACGTCCCTTCCGGAGGAGCTCTTCCTGTTCCGCAAGCTGGAGAAGCTCAACCTCCGCCGCAACAACCTCCGCGTGCTCCCGGAAGAACTGGGGCAGCTCACGGAGCTGCGCGAGCTGGACCTGCACGGCAATCGCCTGCTGGAACTGCCGGAGTCCATCGGCGAGCTCAAGAAGCTGCGGTCCCTGGACCTGTCGTACAACTGCCTCTGGCGGCTGCCGGAGTCACTGGCCGGATGCGTCGAGCTGCGGCGGGTGAACCTGATCAACAACCCCCATGCCTACGTCCGGCTGGCCTTCGGGAGCTGGCGGAAGGTCCAGCTCATGTTCGACTTCCCGGAGGTCCTCACGCGGCTGCCGAAGCTGGAGGTTCTCACCTTCGAAGGAACGCCGCTGCGCACGCTGCCGACGCGGCGCTTCGACAGCACGACCTTGAGCAAGGCCACGGTGCTCTGGTCGCTGGTGACGCACATGGATCCGGAGCTGCACGACCAGCTCCAGGTGGACGTGGAGCGCAGCCGGGAGAAGGCGGCGGCCCATATCGGCTACTGGTTCAAGCCGGAGAACGTGCGTCTGGAATCCTTCTACGACGCGAAGGCGGACCGCTACGACTTCGCGGAGGTCCTCGCGCTGCTGGCGCTGCTGCTGCGCATCAACATCCCCACGGCTGCGCCCTATGACGCGGCGCTGGAGAAGTTCCGGGTGCAGAGCCAGGAGATCGCCCGGCACCTGGACTGGGACGGCGACAAGCCCCGGCACGTCCACGCACTCTTCGGAGCGCTGCGCGACGCGCTGGGGACGCTGGGCGAGCCGTATCCCGGCGACGCGCTCATCGCGGGCCTGCGGGACGTCTTCGCGGCCCGCGCTGGCTGAAGCCCCCTGGTGACGCCAGACATCAGCTGGTGAATGGCGTCATCGCGACGGGCGGGGATCGCTCGGCCCAAGTGACTGATTTCACGGAGTCCAGGGGCTGGCATGCGTCCTGCTCTTGGGTCCCGGCATGTCCATCTCCTCCCTGAACCGCGCGTCCTCCTTCCAGCCTTCCTCGAGCATCTCCCAGCTCAAGCCGGCCGCCGCTCCGGCTCAGGGTGTGGTGGGGGCTTCGGTTCAGCAGCCCCGGAACGACCTGCGCCGGATGTTCATGGCCGACTCGTTCGAGCAGGGCCCGAGCAAGGTGGGCGGTGCCTCCGGGGACTTCCAGAAGCAGCTGTCGGAGATCGTGGCCCAGCTCACGCAGCTGGTGAAGCTCCTCCAGACGCAGTCGCCCGCGGGCCTGGGCCAGGGCGCCGAGGGTGCGGCGTCCGCGGTGGGCGGCGTGGGCGGTGCCGCTTCGGCGCAGCAGGCGCCTCCCGCGTCTTCGGCCTCCACCTTCGAGGCTCCCGTGTCGGCGGCTCCCCCAGCTCCTTCGGCGGCGTCGCCTTCGGCGGCGGCTCCGGCGGCTCCCTCGGCCCAGAGCGCGGCTCCGGCCTCCAGCGCGGCGGCTCCGGCGCACCCCACGTACAACAGTGACGCGGGCCCTGGCTTCGGTCCTCCGTCCGCCGGCTCCACGGAGCCCGCGCCCGCGAACGCGCCGTGGCTCGCGAAGAACAACGTCGGGTCGCCCTACAACAGCAACATGCAGCTCATCGACGAGAGCCAGAAGGGCCAGTTCAAGTACACGAACACCTTCACCAACAAGACGAACGAGCCGCAGACCATCACGCTCTGGAACAAGACGGGCGAGAACGGGAACCCGAACGACGGGCAGAACTTCGACAAGAGCACGCCCAAGACGTTCACGCTCCAGCCCGGCCAGTCGCAGGTGGTGGCGTTCGATAGCAACACCAGCGTGGCGTGGGCCGCGTCGAAGGATGGCACGGCGAAGCCCGGCGCGAACTCCGGTCAGACCTGGGGCGAGGCCACGTTCGCGAACTCCGGCACGGGTTGGAGCGGCTTCGACACCAGCCAGATTGCCCCCGCGGGCCACAACGGCAAGATGTCCATCTCCAACGAGGCGACCGGCAAGACCGTGACGGAAGCCAACGCCTGGCAGACGGAGAAGGACGACCCCGCGCTCCACGACGTGGGCGTCCCCGCCGGTCCGCTGAACCTGCGCACGGAGATTGGCTGAAGCCTGGCCGGCCCGCGCTGGCTACAGGCCGAGCGCCGCCTTGCACGTCTTCACATACAGGTCCCGGAAGAGGTTGTCCGGGTCCGTGCGCTGCTTCACGGCCTGGTAGGTCTCGCGGTTCCAGATGCTCCAGAAGGTCTGCTCGTCGTAGTAGTTGTACGAGATGAGCGTCTTGGTTCCGTTCACGCGCTGGAGCTCGTCCTCCAGCTCCTTGTAGACGTTGCGGCCCGGCGGCTGCGGCATGCCGTACACGGCCAGGTCCAGGAACAGTGGGTCGTTCATTCCGGCCCACCACTGGGGTGTCAGCCATTCGTAGTCGCGAGTCCTTCGGAAGGGCACGCACCAGACGGGGTAGTGCCGCATCTCGCGGTGGTACCAGTCCATGAAGTCCGCCGCGCGCGAGAAGGGGATGAACACGTCCACGATGACCGGCGGGTCCTTCTTCGGTAGCAGCTGGGTGAAGCGGTTGGCGGTCCTCAGCACGCTGTCGGAGTGGATGAGCTTTCCGAACAGCGCCCTCGCGAGCAGGTTCTGCGGCCGCGCGTGCGTGACGCCCCGGTTGTATCGGAAAAGGTAGTCATACGTCGTGAGGTAGTCCTCGCTCCGGCGCGGGATGGTCTCGCAGTACGCGGTGAGCCATTCGTAGCGGCTCACGTACGGCGCCCGGTCCACGAAGTGGCCCACGCACAGCACGTGCTTCGTGGGCGAGAAGATCTGCCCGTCCAGGTAGTCCGCGCCCGGCTCCTGGAAGTGGTGCCAGATGCCCTGCTGGAAGGACTCCAGCGTGGAGTGCGTCTCGTTCGTCACCCGGACGTAGGGCGCTGCTCGCGTGAGCTTGAAGCGCACCTTGGACAGGATGCCCAGCGTCCCGAACGAGCCGTGCATCATCTGGAAGAGGAGTGGCTCTTCCTTCGGAGAGCAGCGCAGCACGTCCCCCTTCGCGGTGATGACCTCGTACTCCAGACACGTGTCGTGGAAGCCGCCCTGGCGGAAGGACATGGACTCGATGGAGCACCCCGCGATGGCGCCCCCGAGCGTGATGGTCTTGTGCTCGGGGACGATGTACGGGACGAGCCCGTGCGGCAGCGTCGCGCGCACCACCGCGTCGAAGGTGGCGGCGGGCTCGGCGGTGCAGGTCATCCCCACGGGGTCGATGTCGAGGATGGCGTCCAGGTCCCCCAGGTCCACCTTCTCGTCGCGACGCCGCGAGTCGAACCGCTTGGGCACGCTGTGGGGCGGGGACTTCTTCTTGAAGGACGCGGGCCCCGTTCCCTTTCGCTGCCGCAGCTGCCGGGCGATGGCCTCCACCTTCGCTTCGTGAAGCGACACCGTCCGGGGACCGCCTGACACCGACTCCGTGAGCATCCATTTCCTCCGTTGGCGGAAGGGTGGGGATGCCGCGGCGCGTGGTGAGCCCTTGCCTGTCGGAGCGGGGCCAACCCGGACGCCCGCCCACCGACCGGGCGTCCGAGCAGATGATACCGCTCAGGTGGCTTCGAGCCGACGGCGCAGCTCCGTGGTGCTCACCTCTCCCGTGCCGTCCCGGCCCATCAGGGACTGACCATCCGCGGAGTAGAGCGCCGGGCGCCGGTACAGCGTGCGCAGGGCGTGCAGGTGCGGGTAGACGATGGAGGCCTTGGGGCTCAGCTCCCGCAGGTGCTTGCGCAGGAGCGGGGCGTACCTGGGGCTCTGCGCCGGGAAGATGTGGTGCTCCTGGTGGTAGCTGAAGTTGAAGTGCATCCAGTTCATCAGCGGGTGGGTCTCCACGCTGGCGGTGTTCACGAAGGGGTTGTCCGTCTCCTCCGCCGCGGGCTGCATCCAGTGGTTGGTGGCGATGTAGATCATCAGCGAGACGTTCCCGATGAGCAGCGGGAGCACCAGCGCGTAGAACGCCGCGCGGGGCCCCAGGGCCCACCCGAGCGCCACCCAACCCGTGGTGACGAGCACCGTGAGCACGCGCTCCCGGGCCCGGTGCAGGTGCACGTGCTGGAACGCGGGCAGCCGGCAGTGGTGCCAGAGGAAGGCCTGGCCCTGCGCGGTGAAGAAGACGCTGAAGCTGATGAAGCTCAGCCAGTGTCCGGACCCGGGGGACATGGCGTGGAACAGCTTCGCGAACCCCTGGGTGTGCCAGTCCGTCCTGCGCGGGAGGATGTCCGGGTCGCGCACGAGGACGTTGGCGGCGCTGTGGTGGGCCTGGACGTGCCAGGCCCTCCAGTTGCCCGGTGTCACCAGGAAGGGCGCGAAGCCCACCCAGCCCAGCAGGCTCTCCCACTTGCGGCTGTGGAACACCGAGTGGTGCAGGGCTTCATGCGCGGCGAGCCCCACGGCGGTGACGAGCTGTCCCAGCGCGAAGGCGATGAGCAGACACGCCCAGTGGGGCAGCGTCCAGGTTCCGAGCACCCAGATGAGCGCCGCCTCCACGGGCACCAGGCAGAGCGCGACGATGCCGCGCAGGGGTTGTCGTTCGAAGGCCTCCGGGGGCAGCACGCGGCGCAACTCCGAGCGGAGCCGTTTGGCGTCATCCGGGGGCAGGGGACTGGACGAAGAGAAGTCGTTCATGGCGGTTGCCTGAGCGGGAATGAGGTTCAAGCCATGGGGCGGGCGATGCCGCCTTCAATGAGCATCCGAAGTCGGCCGGCTTCGTCATGGGCCGCCACGGTGCCGCACTGGAGCAGGTCGCCCTCCACGCGAGGAGCGAGCGACTTCAGCGTGAGCCGGCGAGGAGCCCTGGCGTCGTGCGCGACCAGGTCCCGGTCGAACGTGGCCCGCTGGACGCCCACGGGAGCGAACACGTCATTCGACACGCCCTCTACGTGCATCGCGCTCAGGCGCAGGGCCGCGTCCAGCACGAGCGCCGGCACGCCGTGGCCCGCCTGCCGCGTGGACTCCGGAAGCCCGAGCCGTGCGAAGCGGGCGTCTTCCTCCAGGCGGATCTCCTCCAGGCAGTCGAACATCCTGCGCAGCTCGATGGGGGAGCCCGTGGCGCAGTGCGGGTCGTGCACGGCCATGCCCTGGCCCGAGGCGTGGGCGGCCTCCAGTCGGTGTGGGGACCGGGGCGGTTCCGCCGTCAGCGTGAACCGGGCCTCGGCGTAGACAAGGTCACGCTCCAGCACCACGCCGGAGGCATGGACGATGTCGCCCGTGAGTTTCACCTGCACGCTGTGCTGGCCCGGGGCATCGGTGAGTGGAGTGCACTCGGCGCGCAGGGCCTGCTTGCCTCCGGGCTTCACGCGGATGAAGCGGGAGAACCGCACGTCCTCGATGGTGACGGTGCGCAGCTCGGGGCGCGTGTCGTCCAGGGCCGCCTGGAACATCAGGTCCAGGGCCCAGGCGCCGGGCAGGGTGGGTGTGCCTCGGACGAGGTGGTCCTCCAGGCACGGGACGCTCGCCGCGTCGACCGTGAGGTCCCTTCGTGTGGGGCGCGGAGGTTCTGGGG
>NZ_RAWQ01000089.1:0-37306 GCF_003668965.1 Corallococcus sp. AB030 | reverse complement strand
GGCCCCCCACCGTGCGCGTCCCTACCCATCCCTATCGCGGCAGGCTGACATGGCCAGGGGCCCCCTGTCCCGCTCCGTCACGCCCGCTTCCCCACCAGGGGGCCTCGCAGGACGGACCGGAGGCAAGGACGGCCCCGATCAAAACGGAAATCGCCCCGGCGCCAGCAGGCACCGGGGCGACTTGCGCACCACGTCCCAGGTCTTCTTGCCTCAGTGCACCGGTGCGGGCCGCGACGCCGGGAGCTCCGGACGCGCGGGAGGCGCAGGAGACACGGCGGGCGCCTGGAGGGACACCGCCAGGGCGGGCATGCGCTTCAGCACGTTGCCGGTGATGAGCCGCATGTCCCGGCCGCCCTTGGTGAAGAAGGTGTAGCCCCAGTTCAGCATCACGGAGGCGCGGTTGCGGAAGCCGATGAGGTAGGCGATGTGCACGCCCGCCCAGACGCACCACGCGGGAAACCCCGACATGCGCCACTTGTCGAAGAGCAACCCCACCGCGTAGCCGCGGCCAATCACCGCGAAGCTGCCCTTGTCGTGGTAGCGGAACGCGCGCAGCGGCTTGTTCGCCAGGCGGCAGCGGATGGTCTTCGCCACGTGCCGCCCCATCTGCATCGCCGCCGGCGCGATGCCCGGCACCGGCTTGCCGCGCTGCTCCACCGCCGCCACGTCGCCAATCACATACACGTCATTCAAGCCCGGCGCAGTGAGCAGCGGCGTCACCTGCACCCGCCCCGCGCGGTCCAGTGGCACCTCCAGCGAGCGCACCAGCGGCGACGCCGCCACGCCCGCCCCCCACAACACCGTGCGCGTGGCGATGCGCTCGTTCCCGAACGTGACGCTCTCCGCGTCGATGTCCGTCACCATGGCCCCGGTGCGCACGTCGACGTGCAGCTCCTCCAGGTCGCGCTTCGCCCGCTCCGACAGCTCCTCCGGATAGGTGTTCAGCACGCGCGGCAGGCCCTCCAGCAACACCACTCTCGCCTCGCGCGTGTCGATGCGCCGGAAGTCCTTCGGCATCGCATGCCGCGTCATGTACGAGAGCGCCCCCGCCAGCTCCACGCCCGTGGGCCCCGCGCCGATGATGACGAAGGTCATCCACTGACGCTGGCGGACAGGGTCGGACTCGCGCTCCGCGGCCTCGAAGGCCGCCAGCACGCGCTCGCGGATGCGCACCGCGTCCTCCAGCGTCTTCAGGCCGGGTGCCACGTCCGCCCACTCCGGGTGCTTGAAGTACGAGTGAGACGCGCCCGTGGCCAGCACCAGCGAGTCGTAGGGAATCTCCCCGCCCTCCACGACGAGCACCTTGCGGTGCGTGTCCACCGACTTCGCATCCGCCAGCAGCACCTCCGTGTTGCGCGAGTGCAGCACGGTGCGGATGGGCGCGGAGATGTCCGACGGGTTCAGCACCGCCGTCGCCACCTGGTACAGCAGCGGCTGGAAGAGGTGGTGGTTGTAGCGGTCCACCACCGTCACCCGCACGTCGCGAGCCTTGCCCAGAGCCTTCGCGGCCTGAAGCCCGCCGAAGCCCGCCCCCACGATGACCACGTGATGCATGCTGTCCCGAACGCGTTCCATGGCGGACAAGGTGCGGACGCATGACGCGCCCGGCCAGCATCCGCTGTGCCTTGGCTGCCTGGCGGCTCGGGAACGGATGCCCGGCCGCTCCACGGCCAGGCACCTGGAATCCGGACGCGGTGGATCAGCCCGCCTTGGCGGTGCCCTTCGACTGGTGCCAGGCGGAGAGCACTTCCTTCTCACGCTCGGCGGGCAGGCCCGCGCGCAGCTTCTCCTGACGGTCCGCCGGCAGCGTGTGGAACCAGGTCAGCGTGTCGCGCACGGTGTCCGCGAGCGACCGGGTGACGAGCCCCGCCTGCGTGGCCTTGGCGATGCTCACCGCGCCGACGCCGCTCTCCGGCCCGGTGCGCGGCACCCACGCGGGCATGTCCCCGAAGGCCGTCACCTTGTGCTGTTCCAGGAACGCGCTGTCCACCCAGGTGAAGCGCGCGTCGCTCCCGGTCGCCTCGCGCAGGGTCTCCAGCATGCCCTTCATCTTCATGGGCTGGACCGGGCCGGTGACGTTGAAGATGCCCATGCTGCGGCGCTCCACGTTCCGGATGATGAACGCGGCCAGGTCGCGCGCGTCGATGACCTGTACCGGGTCCTCGCCGTCGCCGGGGGCCAGCACCTCGCCGCCCTTCGCCACGCGCAGCGGCCAGTAGGTGAAGCGGTCGGAGCCGTCATCCGGCCCCACGATGAGGCCGGGGCGGATGTTGAGCGTGCGGCCGGGCAGCGCCGTCTCCGCGGCCTTCTCGCAGAGCGCCTTGAGCGGGCCGTAGCTCTCCTCGCCCACCTCCTCCGTGGTCTCGTCCGCGAGGGTGGCCACGGCGTCGGACTCGTTGAGGTCCTTCTTCGTCATCTCCTTGTAGACGGAGACGCTGGAGATGAAGACGTACTGCTCCACGTTGGGCGCGAGCAGCTCCGCGGACGCCTTCACGAGGCGCGGCACGTAGCCGGACGTGTCGATGACCGCGTCCCACTTGCGGCCCGCCAGCGCCTTCAGGCCCTCGCCCTTGTTGGGGTCTCGGTCGCCCTGGAGCTTCTCCACGTCCGGGAACAGGCCCGGGTTGGTCTTGCCACGGTTGAAGAGCGTGAGCGTGTGGCCGCGCGCCTGCGCCACCTGCACCAGCGCGGGGCCCAGGAACCGGGTGCCGCCCAGGATGAGGATGTTCAGGGGCTTGCCCGGGGCGGTGTCCTTGTCATCAGACGCCGAGCCTGGGCCCGCCTTGGGGGACGACGCACAGCCCAACACCTGGACCGCGCCCAGCGCGGCCGCTGCTTGAATCACGCCTCTTCGGGTCAGCTTCATGCCGTGGTTCCTCCAGGAAGGCTTGTCTGCGGAAGGGTTTCAGCGGCGCGCGTGCGCTGCTGACGCGCCAGGTACAGGGCCACCGCGAGCCACAGCGCGGCCACGGGCACGGCCGCCAGCGACAGGCCCGTCATGCCCAGGCCCAACGCGGTGAGCCCGCCCTGCAGCCACGCGCTCAGCGTGTCACTGCCGCGGTACACCACCGTGTCGATGAAGCTCTTGGACTTGTAGCGGGCCTCGCGGTCCACCGTGGTGAACAGGATTTCGCGCGACGGACGCTCCAGCGCGTAATGACTCGCGCCCCGCAGCGACTTCACGGCGATGAGCACCGTCAGCACCGGCGCGAACGCGAGCACCCCAAAGCCCACCAGCGTGAGCACCGGCGCCACCGCCATGGCCACGCCCAATCCCAGACGCGAGATGACCCGCCCGGTGACGAGCGTCTGGATGGCCAGCGTCAGCACCTGCACCCAGAAGTCGATGTCCGCGAACGCCGCCGTGCGCGACGCCGCGTCCTTCGCCAGGGACGCGACCAACTGCACCTCCTGGTAGTACAGGAACGTGGAGGTCGCCGCGTACAGCAGCACCTGCATCCCCAGCGCGAGCAGGAACGGCGACGTCACCAGGAGCCTCAAGCCCGCGAGCATCCCGCCGCCCACCGGCCCCTCGCGCGTGGCGGGCTGGTGCTGCACGTCCCTGGCCCAGTGGCCCAGGCGGCGCACGCACTGCGCGCTCACCTCCAGCATCACCGCGGACACGAGGATGAGGTTCACCGGCCCCACCGGCTCCGCAAGTCTGCCCACCAGGAACGGGCCGACAATCATCCCCGTGGTGCCACCCGCGGCGATGAAGCCGAAGAGCCGCTTGCCCTGGTCGCTGGCGAACACGTCCGCCATGAAGCTCCAGAAGATGGAGACGACGAACAGGTTGTAGACGCTCAGCCAGACATAGAAGGCGCGCGCCACGGACTCCTTCGCCACGCCCCATTTGAGCAGCGCGAAGAAGACCAGCAGGTTGAGGAGGAAGAAGCGGTAGACGCGCGGCACCACCACCCGCCGGGGGTAGCGAGCCACCAGCGCGGAGAAGGCCGGCACCGCCAGCAGCATCACGACGAAGGTGACGGTGAAGAGCCAGGGCAGGTGCTTCACGTCCCCGGCGGTGCCCATCTCGTTGCGGATGGGCCGCAGGATGGCGTAGCCGCACATCAGCGTGAAGAAGTAGACGAACGCCCCGAGGACCGCGCCTACCTCCTCGTCACGGACGTCCACGAAGCGCTTGAGCATGATGGCGGCGCCCTCAACGCCACGGCTGGCAGGCTATTCCCTGTCTGCCAGCCTGTGGAGGAAAGTGGCTACCGGGCCGTGAGGATTTCACGCACGGTGGCCTCCACGCGAGGCATCGCCTCCTCGATTTCGGCGACGGAGGTGGCGCCCACGGAGAGGCGGAACCAGCCGGTGTCCTCCGCCAGGCCGAACGCCTGGAAGGGCACCACGGCGAAGCGGGCCTTCTCCAGCAGGCGCTTGCGGATGGCGTCGTTGGTGGCGAGGCCGTCCTTGCCCACCACGTCGAAGCGCACGGTGAGGTAGATGGCGCCCTGCGGCGCGATGGCGTCCACCGGCAGGCCCGCGTCCTTCATGCGCTGAAAGCCCTTGTAGAGGGCCTCCAGGCGCTGGTCGACGCGCTGGCGCATCGTCGTCAGGAAGGACTCGGTGGCGGGGACGTCGTCCAGGTAGCGCGCGGTGGCGACCTGTTCGGCCTTGGGGGCCCAGGCGCCCACGTGGCCCAGCACGTCGCGCATGCGGGAGATGATGGTGGGCGCGCCCACGCCCCAGCCCACGCGCACGCCGGTGGCGGCGAAGGCCTTGCTGATGCCGTCCACGAACACGGTGTACGGCGCCATCTCCGGCACCAGCTCCACGGGCGTGACGTGCTTCTTGCCGAAGTTCAGCACCCAGTAGATGTGGTCGTACATCAGGATGAGAGGCTTCTGGCCGCGGCCCTCGCGCGCGCGGTTCTCCTCGACGATGCGCTGGCAGATGGCGCGCAGGGCCTCCGGGTCCAGCATGGTGCCGGTGGGGTTGAGCGGGCTGCACAGGCAGAGCAGGCGCGCGGACGACAGGTGCGGCTCCAGCTGCGCCAGCGTGGGCATGAAGCCCGCCGATGCCTCGGTGGTCACCACCACGCTCTTCGCGCCCAGCATGTGGGCGTAGTGGTTGTTGTTCCACGACGGCACCGGGTAGACGACGACGTCGCCCGGGTCGAGCACCGCGCGGAAGATGGCGTAGATGACGGGCCGCGCGCCGCCCGCGATGGTGATGCCCTCCAGCGGGTACTTCAGACCCAGGGAGCGCTCGTAGAAGCGCTGCACGGCCTGGCGCAGCTCCAGCACACCGTCGGACGGCGGGTAGTTCGTCTCACCGCCCTGGAGCGCGGCGCCAATCTGGTCGCGCAGGCCGTCCGGGATGGGGAACTCCTTCGGGTTGAAGTCCCCCACGGTGAGGTTGCACACCTTGTTGCCCTTGGCCACGAGCTCGCGAATCTCCGCGGCGATGCGGAGGATTTCACTGCCCACGAGCCCACGCACCATGGTGCTCACGGTGGTGTCATCGCGAGAGGGACGCGGGAGGGAGGTCAGGTCAATGGCCATGGTGCGGATCTCTCCAGTGCACGAAGGGGGGCCGGGGGGCCGCGGCCCGGCGGACCCTATACGCAACGGCGCCGGGAAGGCGCATCTTCCATGGTCCTGGGGCACGCGGTGTGCGAGGACTCGGGAAGTCCCCGGCTGACGGGGTTTGACGGGAGGAATCGGATGCGTCTGCGACTGGGAATGTACGTGCTGGGAGTGGCGGTGGGACTGCTGGGCCAGGGCTGCCAGAAGCAGGAGCCCCAGACCGTCCCCATGGACGTACCGGCCGCGAATCCGCCCGCCAACACCCTGCCGCGCGAGGGCCCGGCCGCCACCGCCCCGGTGGTGCACCAGGTGCTGGACGTGAAGGAAGACGCGGGCAAGCCGGCGTCCACGGCGGAGGCAGCGCCGGACTCCGGGAGCGCGGCGGACGCGGCGTGGACGACGGCGACGGTGGAGAGGCCGCGCGGCGAGCCCCCGTCCATCACGCTGCGCTCGGTGCGCACGGGGACGCACGCGGACTACGACCGCACGGTGTTCGAGTTCGACGGGCCGCGCCTGCCGGGCTACCAGCTGGGGTACGTGAAGACGCCGGTGCAGCAGTGCGGCTCCGGCGACGACGTGAAGACGCCGGGACAGGCCGCGCTGGAGGTGCGCTTCACGCTGGCGCGGGCGCACGACGACCAGGGGCAGGCCACGGTGGCGCAGCGCTCGCTCAAGCCCGCGCTACCGACCCTGCTGGGCCTGGAGCGCGTGTGCGACTTCGAGGGCGAGGTGACGTGGGTGCTGGGCACCGCGCGCCGCGCCCCGTTCCGCGTGCTGGAGCTGAAGGACCCCACGCGCCTCGTGCTGGACGTCCAGCACTGAGGCGCAAGGGAGGCGGCTACTTCTTGGGCGGCTGGGCGCGCTTCTTCGCGATGAGGTCGCGCGCGTCCTTCTCCGAGTCGGCGAAGTCCACGTCCACCGTCCACTTGCCGGTGAAGTACAGGGCGAGCATCAGCGCCTTCGCGCCCGCGCGCTGGAGCGGGCCCGTGCCCAGGTAGACGTGGCCACGGAACCACTCGGCCTTCGCCTGCGCGACCAGCAGCTCGCGCGAGTCCTTCTCGATGCTGGAGTTGGACACGTCGGAGATGACGAACACCGGTCCGTTCTTCGAAACCTCCTGACAGATTTCCAGCACCTTCTTCGAGTCCTCCATCTTCGAGGGCCCGTTGAACTTCATCACCAACAGGTCCGGCGCCTCGAAGTACGCGCGATGCGCCCCGAACTCCCACTCACGATGATTCGCCACGCGGTCCCTGCCTCACACGGATGAAGAATTGCGCAGACCCGATAGCATCGAGAACGATGATTTCCAAGGAGAGTGCGGAGTCCCGCTCTGTGTGAAGTGAAGCCTGCTGCGGGTGACAGCGACCGCTCAAGTCGGGTCGTGCGCGACGTCTGTCCTTGCTGACCCGGGTCGAGCACGGGCGCGGTAGGAGGAAGGCGTGACGCCGAAGCGGGTACGGAAGCGGCGGATAAATTCAGACAGGTCGCCAAAGCCACACGCGAAGGCGACGTCCGCGATGCGCTCACGGTCCGTCCGCAAGCGTTCAGCGGCGAGTGTCAGGCGACGGCCGAGGATGTAGCTGTAGGGGCTCTCTCCCACCACCTTGCGGAAGGTGCGCAGGAAGGGGTGGCGGCCCATGCCCAGCTCTTGCGCGAGCACGCCCAGGGAGAGGGGCTCCACGAGCCGGGCCTCCATCAACCGGAGCGCCTCCGCCATGCGGCGCTCCTCGGTGGCGGTGATGGGGCGGGCGGAGCCCTCGTGGATGCCGCTCAGCGCCGCGCCCGCCATCCGCAGCGCCATTTCCTCCGCGCCGCGCGAGCCCGGCTGCTCGGCCAGCGCCTGGACGTCCGCGATGAGCGGTGCGAGCCGTTGGAGGGGAGGCAGCCGGTGCTTGGGAAAGTCCGTGCGCGTCACGCCCGACAGGTCCCTGGCCACCTCTTCCATGAGCTCGGGTTTGAAGTGGAACGCGATGCAGCGGTCACCCACGCCGTGCTCGTGGCCGCAGCAGAAGGACGTGTGCTGTTCCCCGAGCAGCAGTGAGCCGGGCGTCAGCAGCACGCGTCCATTCCGGGAGCGGTAGGTGAAGCTCCCCGACAGGACGGCGGAGACGGACACCCAGGTGTGCTGTTCCTCGAAGACAGGGTCCCTGGGACCGGAGCGACAGACGATCTCGCTCACGCGCCATCCGTCCCCGGAGGCCAGCCGGCGCACCGTGGTCAGGTCCACTTTCCCCAAGTCGGCCAAGGTCCGTCCTTCCATCCTGCCCCGCATATCCAACGGGGTGACCGAATCATGGCGATGGAGGCAACGGCAGTCACGCGGGAGCTCATCTGGCGGCGCGTGATGGATGACCTGGGATTCGAGCATGCCCGCGTGAGGCGCGGGAAGGAGGGCACGGAGCTCTCCGGCTTGATTCTCGTCGCGGAGCAGGGGTCACCGCTGAGGGCGGAGTATTCGGTCGTCTGTGACAGTGCGTGGCGCACGCGCCGGGTGAGCGTGACGCAATCGTGGCGCGGCGAGCACCGGACGCTCACGTTGGAGCATGACGGAGAGGGCCACTGGCGGAAGGACGGCCGGGTCGCGGAGGCGCTGAAGGGCTGCACCGATGTGGACCTGGGCCTGAGCCCCTCCACCAATGCGCTGCCCATCAACCGGCTGCGACTGGGCGAAGGCGCCAGCGCGGAGATCCGCGCGGCGTGGGTGAAGTTTCCCGCGCTGGAGGTCGTGCCTGCACGGCAGGGCTACACACGCGCGGGTCCCACGCGCTACCGCTACGAAAGCCTGGAGAGTGGCTTCAACGCCATGCTGGACGTGGACACGGACGGGCTGCCCATCGAGTACGCAGGCATCTGGCGCAGGCTCGCGGAAGGGCCCGCCACCCCTGTGTCCTCGACGCAGGCGTTCGTGGAGGCACTGGTGAGCCCAGGCCCTTCGAGCGAACTGGGCGACACGGCGGCCACCTTCGGCTGGTTGGTGGGAGGATGGGCCGGGACCATCCAGGACCATGACCCGGACGGGAGCGTCCGCCAGAGCCAGGGCGAGTGGTGGTTCCACTGGGTGTTGGACGGACGGGCCCTGCAGGACGTGTTCATCGTGCCGTCGCGGCACGCCCCCGCGCAGTCAGGTCCCGGTGCGAACAAGCGCTACGGCACCACGGTGCGCACGTTCGACCAGGCTGGAGGCAAGTGGCAGATCACCTGGATCAGTCCCACGGGTGGCGCCATCAACCGGTTGTCTGGAGGACGGGATGGGGACCGGCTCGTCCTGCTGGGCGAGCACCACGGGAAGCCCATCCGCTGGAGCTTCTCCGACATCGGCCCGGACCGCTTCACCTGGGGCGGGGAGGTCCAGGAAGCCGACGGGCAGTGGAAGCTCCAGTCACGCTTCGACATGCGGCGCATCACCTGAAAAACCTGTCCGACTGTCGGACAGGTTCGAGCCGCGCGTCCCCGTCGGGGTGCGACTCACCGCACGCCGCTTCGCAGTCGGGCCGCGGCGCCGTCCAGCCGGGTCAGCAACTCCGCGTGACGGGCTCGGGCCTCGGCTCCGCCCGCGCGCAGCGCCATGGCGAGCACCTGCGGCAGGTTGAGCGCGGCCCCCACTCGCAGCCGCTGCTGGTAGTGCTCGGCCCAGTCCGTCGGGATGCGCAGCGACCAGTTGCGCGCGTCCACGGAGCCCGGGGCGTTGTACGTGTCCGGCATGCCCAGCAGGTCCGCGAAGAACACCATCACGCTGCGCGCACGGCTGGCGAACAGGTCCGCGAACTTCGCCTGCGCGAGCAGCCCCGGGTCCTCCGCCAACTGACGCGCGAAGGCCTCACGCCCCTCCGCATCGGGATGCAGCCGCTCCGCGAGGTAGTCTGCCTGGGCGCGCAGCACGTGCCTCCACTGCCATTCGGAGACCAGCCGCCAGAGTGACTTCGTGTCGTGGTTGCCCACCATCACCCAGTCCTCGGGGGCCACGTTCTCGCTGCGGTACACGTCCGCCGGGTTGTTCAGGTCCGCCTTCTGCGTGACGCGGAAGCGGCCCAGACCATCGCGGGCCATCACCCGTGACAGCTCATACGGCAGCGTGCTCAGCACCTCGCACAGCACGTCCTCTCGGGCCCGGCCATGCGCCCGCGCCGTGCGCACCACGGAGTCGAAGAGGATGGCGTACCGGGCCACCTGCTCCTCCGTGAGCCCCTTCACCCACCCATCCGCGTAACGCGGCACCGAGCGGTCCAGCTGCGCCGAAGCCACGATGGAGTACCGCGCCAGCGCCGGGTGGTCCGGCAGGTCCGGCGAGGAGAACAGGCGCGCCCCACCCTGCACCGCGCGCAGCGGATCCGCCGAGCCCGCGCGGTACACCCAAGGGCACACGAGCCCGTGCGGATGGTCGATGCGCAGCCCGTCGTACTCGGAGAGCATCTTGCCCAGCCGCGAGTCCATGTAGCGAAGCACCGGCCCGGGGCCCGAACCGTCCGGAGCGACGTACTGCTCCGGATCCAGCACCGGGTAGTTCCACGGCTGGCCCTCCGGGTTGGTGCGGCTGGGCGGAGCCCCCATGAGGTACGCGCCCAGGAACAGCCCCTGCCGCGCCCACGTGTCCCGAGGCGAGAAACCAATCTGGAGGTCCCCGTACAGCTTGAGTCCCCAGGCCCCCGCGCGCACCCGCAGCAGCCCATGCTGCTCGTACACGAGGAACTGGCGGAAGGCGTACTGCTCCACCGCATCGGCTTCGACGGTGAGCAACTCCCGGATGCGCGCCTCCGCCTGCGCCTCTTCGCCAGCACGCGGCGCGAACAGGCGCCCATCCAACGAGTCCGCCCAACCGCGCCAGTCATCCGGCGTGTGATGCCGAGCGGCGAGCACGTCGAAGAGCGCATCCCGCTCCAGCCACTCCCGCTGCTCCAGGCGGAAGTCCGCGAAGCGACGAACCAGCCCTGGCTCCCGGGTGCGCCGGAAGGTGTCCCACGCCTCCTGGAGCGCCAGCGCCTGGCCCCGGCACGCGAAGGAGTACCGGGCCTCCGGACCCACGTCCTCGGGTACTTCGGAGACGAGCCGCGCCAGGGTGTCCGCGGACAGCAGTGCGCCCCAGGGTCCATGCGGATCCGTGAGCGGAGCGAGCGCCACGTTCAGTGTGTTGCGCGAGAACAACGTGCCGTCATACGGCGACGGGTTGTACGCGGTGGTCTGTCCCTGCGGCCCCAGCTGGATGCCGGTGAAGCCCAGGTCCCGAGCAAAGGCGAGGAAGCGCGCGGCGCCCTCGGAGTACGGAGAGCCGCGCCCCAGGTCCTCTCCGGGGAGGCCGGGGAAGCTGGGGTCATGGATGCTCAGGACCCAGCGGGTGACGCCCAGTGCCTCCAGGGCTTCGGTGACGAGCGAGCGGTGCGAATCGGGCAGCGGGGACAGGAGCTCCACACTCCCGACCCTATGGCCCTCCGCGCGATGCGCCAACCGTTCCTTGAGGGTGACACGAGCATCTTCTCCGCGTCACTCCTGCCGGGCCTGCGGGTGGGGCCGGGGCTCGCCGCCACCGTGCGCTGGCCCGTGGGCCTGGCCGCGCGCTTTGAACACCCGGCGCAGCTTCCCCGTCATCCACGCGCGACCGTCCGTCAGGATTTCATACACCGTCGGAATCACCAGCAGCGTGAGCAGCGTGGACGTGATGACGCCGCCAATCACCGCGCGGCCCAGCGGCGCCCGGAAGTCGCCACCCTCACCGTGTCCCAGCGCCACCGGCACCATGCCCGCGATGAGCGCGAAGGTCGTCATGATGATGGGCCGCAAGCGGATGCGTCCCGCTTCAATCAGCGCCTCGCGCAAGGGCATGCCCTTCTCGTGCTGCCACTTGGCGAAGTCGATGAGCAGGATGGCGTTCTTCGCGACGATGCCCATCAGCAGGATGACGCCGATGAGGCTCATGATGTTCAGCGTGTCCCCTGTCACCACCAGCGCCAGCACCACGCCAATCAAGGACAGTGGCAGCGACACCAGGATGGCCAGTGGATCAATGAACGAACCGAACTGGATGACGAGGATGAGGTACATCAACATCACCGCCACACCCAGCGCCAGGAACACCCGGCCGAACACCTCCTGTTGATCCGCGGACTCGCCGCCCGTGGACACCTCGTAGCCCGGCGGTACCTTCACCGCCTCGAGCCGCGTCTGGATGCCGTTCATCACCTCCGACAGCGACCGTCCCGCCACGTTCGCTTGCACGTTGATGACCTTCTCGCGGTTCAGGTGGTCAATCTGCGCCGGGCCCACCGTCTGCTTCACCGACGCCACCTGTCCCAGTGGAACCACCACCGGCGCGCCCGTGGCGCTGGTGCCCACCACCAGTGGCAGCTGCGACAGCTGCGATGGGTTCTCCCGGAACTGGGGCGCCAGGCGCACCATCACGTCGCGCGTCTCGCCAATGGGGTCCACCCAGTCGCCGGAGTCCAGGCCCGCGAAGGCCGGCCGCAGCGACTGCGCCACCTGGCCCACCGTCACGTTGAGCTGGCCCGCGACACCGCGGTTCAGCTCCACCTCCAGCTCCGGCTTCTCGCCGCGAGTGGACAGCCCCACGTCCACCGCGCCCGGCACCTGCTTCACCTCCTTCATCACCTGCTGCGCCAGCTGGTTGAGCCCCTTGGACTCTGGCCCACGCAGCTCCAGCTGGATGGACTTGATGGCCCCGCCAAAGCCGCTGGTGAACACCGACACGTTCGCGCCGCCCACCGCGAGCAACTCCTGACGCAGCGTCTTGCCCAGCACCTCCTGGCTCGCCTTGCGCTCCGTCTTCGGCTTGAGCCGCACGTACACCAGCGCCTGGTCCACACCCGGCGAGCGCAGCGGCAACGGCACACCGATGGTCGTGTACGTGTACGCGACCTCCGGATGCTGGCGCGTGAGGCGGGATACCTCCTCCACCTTGCGCCGCGTGTAGTCCAGGCTGGAGCCTGCGGGCGTCTCCACCAGCATCTCAATCTCCGCGCGGTCGCTCACCGGCACGAAGCCCGCGCCGCCGAAGACGCCTTGCAGCGCCACCGCGCCCACCAGCGAACCCACCGCCAGCAACACCATCGCGAGCCGGTGGTCCAGCGCCCACGCGATGACGCCCTTGTAGCGGTCCGCCTGCCGGTCGAACCAGTGATTGAAGCGCTCCAGCCCGCGCGAGATGAAGTTGCGCCGCTCGCCCTTCTCCACCTGCGGGTCCGGCCAGTACGCGCTGAGCATGGGGTCCAGCGAGAAGCTCACGAACAGCGACACCAGCACCGAGCACGCGATGGTGAGCGCGAACGGCTTGAACCACTGCCCCGCCACGCCGTACATGAACGCCACCGGGACGAACACCGCCACGATGGAGAACGTCGTCGCGGCCACCGCGAGGCCAATCTCGTTCGTGCCCTCGCGCGACGCCGTGTAGTGGTCCTTCCCCATCTCCACGTGCCGCACGATGTTCTCGCGCACCACGATGGCGTCGTCGATGAGGATGCCGATGGCCAGCGTCAGGCCCAGCAGCGACATCGTGTTGAGCGTGAAGCCGAACGCCCACACGCTCACGAACGACGCCAGCACGGACACGGGCAGCGCCAGGCCCGTAATCACCGTGGAGCGCCATGAGTTGAGGAACAGGAACACCACCAGCACCGTGAGCAGCGCGCCTTCAATCAGCGCCTGCTGCACGTTGATGACGGAGTTCTCCACGCGCGTGCCCGCGTCGCGGACGATTTCCAGCTTCGCGTTGGCGGGCAGCCGCTGCTGGAGCATCTTCACCCGCTCGCGCACGCCGTCCGCGACCTCCGTGGTGCTGTGGCCCTTGGACTTGATGACCTCGATGCCCACCGCCTGCGCGCCGTTGTAGAGCGACAGGGTGCGCGGCTCCTCGGTGCCGGCGAACACGTCCGCCACTTCGCCCAGCCGCAGCGTGCGCCCGTTGCGCTCCGCGATGGGCACCTGCGCGAAGTCCTCCGGCGTCTCCAGGCGGCCCTTGAGCCGGATGGTGCGCTCCTGCAATTCGGTGTTGAGCCGGCCCACCGGCGCCGCCAGGTTCTGCGCCTGGAGCGCCGCCACCACCTGCGCCACCGACAGGCCCGCCGCCTGGAGCGCCGCGGGCCGCACCTGCACCGTCATCTCCCGGTCCACGCCGCCCACCACCGTGGCCTGCGCCACGCCCGGCACCGAGCGCAAATCCCCCACCACCAGCGGATCCGCGATGAGCGACAGCGCGGGCACGTCCAGCGCGTCCGACGTCAGCACCAGCGACACGATGGGTTGGTCCGCCGGGTCGAAGCGCGTGAGGATGGGCTCCTCCATCTCCTGCGGCAGGTCCGCGCGCTTGCTGGAGATGGCGTCGCGGATGTCCTGGGACGCCTCCTGGATGTCCTTCTCGAAGTCGAAGAAGACCGTGAAGTTCGCCAGGCTGTCCGTGGAGCTGGACGTGGTCTTCTTCCCGTCCACACCGGAGATGGCGAAGATGGCGTCCTCGATGGGCTCGACAATCTCGCGTTCCACCGTGTCGGGTGAAGCCCCTGGGTACGCGATGGTGACGTTGATGACCGGCTGCTGAACGTCCGGGAACTCGTCCGTCTCCAGGTTGAAGAGCGCCACGATGCCGAACACGACGAGCGCCACCATCGCCGTGATGGTGACGATGGGGCGCTTGATGGCGAAGTCGGAGATGAACACGGACGACTCCTGCGGTGCTTCAAGAGGTGGAGACGTCTGGCGTTACTTCGCGGGTGCCTGGGCAGGAGGCGTGGGAGTCCCGGCCGCGGCCGGAGCCTGAGCGGGGCCACTGCCGCCGGACGCGTTGCCCGCGCCGCCCACGCCCTGCTGGGCTTCCGGTGGAGAAACCGGCCGCTGCTTCTTCGGCCCTTGCGGCGCGGCGGTGAGCTTCACGGGCGTGCCGTTGGTCAGGTCGCGCGCGGAGCCGAGCAGCACCACGTCCCCAGCCTTCAACCCCGAGCGAACCTCCACGGCCTGCGCCACGTCATCCCGCAGGCCCAGCGTCACCGCCACCTCCTCCACCTTGCCGTTGGAGATGCGCTGCACGGTGGGCGGCTCCTGGCGCGTGTCGAGCGCGTCCACCGGCACGGCCAGCGCCTCTTTCGACTGGGACGCCACGCGCCCCAGCGCGAACAGGCCGGACAGGAGCGTCTGCTCGTTGTTGGGGATGCCCACGTAGATGCGCACCTGGCCCGTGGCGGGGTCCACCGCCGGGTTGATGCGCTCCACCTCCCCCTTGAAGGCGCGGTCCTCGTAGCCGTTCACGCGGAAGTCCACGGGCGTTCCGACCTTCACCTGGCCCAGCTGCGCCGCGGGCACGGAGGCCTCCAGCCGCAACGTCGCGGGGTCCACCACGACGAAGAGAGGCGCGCCCGGCTGGACGATGTCGCCCGCGTTCACCTGCCGCTCGCTCACCACGCCCGTGAAGGGCGCGGAGACCTTCGTGCGCGCCAGCTGGTCCTGCGCCAGCTTCAGCTGCGCCTGCGCCTGCGCCAGCTGTCCCTCCGCCTGCGTCCGCGTGAGCTGCGCGCGTTCGAAGTCGCGGCGGGTGATGACGCCCTGTTTGACCAGGGTTTGATTGCGCTGCTCATCCGTCTTCGCCACCTGCAAGGCATTGCGCGCCACGCGCAGGCTGGAGCTGGCCGCCAGCACCTGCTCGCGCAGCGTGTGTTCCTCCACGCGCGCAAGGGGCTGCCCCTCCTTCACCGCCTGGCCCTGGTCCGCCATCACGTCCAGGATGCTGCCCCCCACCTCCGCGCGGACGCTGGCCAGCCGCCGAGCCTGGAGCGTCCCGGAGATGACGGGACCGTTCTCCAGCTTCTGGGGCTCCACGCGCACCACGTTCTCCGGTCCCAGCGACACCACCGTCGGCGCGGTGGGCGCGGCGGCCTCCTCGGAGCGCTGTCCGCATGCGCCAGCCAACCAGACAACGGCCAGCACGGCTCCCCACCGTGAACCCGTGCGCCGGGCTCGAAGACCCGCTGTCTCTTCGGTGCGTTCCACGGCCTGCCTCCCCGGCCCCCAGGGGCCATTGGCCCTGGAGTTCCGCCCGGGGGCGGTCCCCGGGGCCGGGTAAACGTGGTGCCGCCCCCCCGGCCGGGGAAGTCGTGCCACCACCACCCGTGAACCTGGAGAACACGCCCGGCCCGTCCCCCTGACAGGCGGGGAGACATGCGGACGGCGGCTGGAAAGACGACGGCCTCCGTCCCACGCGAAGGGACGGAGGCCGCGTTTTCTTCACATCCGGACGAGGCTCAGTGGACGCTCGGCGCGGCGGTCACGAACGCCGTGGTGAGGCAGCTCTGGTTTGCCATCTGGTCCAGGAACGTCTGGCGCGCCAGCACCTCGTTGAAGGTGCGCACGGGCGTGCCGTCCGCGCGGTCCGGCACGGTGAGCGCGCCGCTGAGGAACGGCGACAGCGCGCCGGTCCAGCTCACGTGGGTGAAGTTCGTGCCCAGCTCGTCACCGTGGCAGCCGTCGCAGGTGTTGAGCGAGAAGACGTGCCGCGCCTGGCGGTTGGGGATGGCGGACGCCGGCAGGCTCCAGAACGGCGGGGTGGCCACGGGGTTCGTCACCAGGGCGCGGCCCGAGCGGAAGGTGCCACCGGCCCACGGCAGCGGGACGGAGTACGTGCCCGCGATGATGGGCCCCGTGTTCGCGTTCACGTAGGCCGGGAACAGCGTGGTCTGCCGGGTGCGGTCCGGCGTCTGGGCCACGGTGTGGCTGTTGAGCAGCCCGAGCGCCGGCGGCGGCGTGGTGGAGTACGAGTTCGGGTTGATGGAGCCGTTCCAGAGACGGAACTCGCGCAGCTCCCACGGGTGGGCCAACCAGTCGTCGTTGGTGCGCACCTGGTTGATGGAGCTGCGGTTGGGCTTGCGCGGGGACAGGTCGCGCTTGGCGAACTGCTCCGTCAGGGCCTCCAGCGCCGCGTTGTACGACGCGCTGCCCAGCGGCAGCCCGGACAGGGCCTGCCACTGCTGCGCGTAGGTCTTGATGTTCACGCAGCCGGTCTTGTCCACCCCGTACTCCAGGATGACCAGGAAGGGCACCGTGTAGCAGCTCGACCCCGTGCCCGTGGTGGCCGCGAAGATGAAGCGGCCCTCGCCCGCGCTGCCCGCGCCGTAGGCCGGGTTGCTGCCGGCCAGGTCCAGCCGGTTCACGATGGCGATGAGCTTGAACGGCGACCTCGCCAGGTTCAGCTCGCCGGAGGACAGCTTCGGCCAGGGCCCGATGAGGTTCGCCGCGATGGACGTGCGCGGCGGGTTCACGAAGCCGTTGATGGTGCGCGGCTGCTCCCACTGGCGCAGCCACTCGCGCACGAAGGTGGTGGGAGCCACGCCCGTGAAGGGCTGGTTGGCCATCTCCGTCATCAGGTAGTTGAACGTCCACTTGCCGTTCGGGTTGCCCACGCCGGTGCACGGGTCATACGTGCGCGTCGTGTCGTTCACGACGCCGGGCGCGCGGATGATGAGCGAGCGCGCCGGGTCCACCAGCGACGCCAGACCAATGGGCTGGATGGGCACGGGCTGGCCCACCGGGAACTGCGTGCTCAGCGCCGTCACCGGCACGGTGGCCACCAACTGGCGGTTCTCGAACACGGCCGTGGTCAGCTGCGTCTGCGACTGGGACTGCGCCTGGGCAATGCGCTGCTGCTGGGTCTGGAGCGCCACGAAGTCGAACGTGCCGGAGGCCGTGAAGAGCAGGTCCCCCGCCACCGCGTCGCCACCCTGGCCGTCGTCGCGGAACGTCAGCTGCTGCGCACCGTCCGCCATCGAAAGCGTCCCACCGCGGAACGCCTCGTTCTCCGAGCGATTCGACTTCAGCTTCAGCTGGAACACCGTGGCCGTGGACTTGCTGGCCGCGCCCTGGGGAATCGCGAAGAGGGACTCCACCACCGGACGCGCTTCGTCCCCCTCCAGGGCCTGCAGGGTCGTACCAAGCGCCACCTCCAGGTTGCCGGACGGGTCCACGGCCTGGGCGGAGGAGTCCGCCTGGGGCGCGGAAGGCGCGGGAGTCTCGGACGTCTCCGGGGCGGGCTGGCCACAGCCCACCGCCAGCGACGAGGCCAGGAGCGCGAACGGCAGACGCTTCCGGGAATGCTTCCACAGCAGGGACAGCTCAGGCTTCATGGGGCGTGCTCCACTCACGACGGGGTGACCGCGACGACAGCCTCGCGATGGGGCGCCCTCCCCCTCACCGTGCGCGGAACCCCGAACACACCGGTCCCGTCCCCCTCCGTGAATGCGGAAAACGCCCCATGCCCCTCCGGTCCTTGCGACGCGGAGGCGAATGGAGCGTTCTCATAACATGAAACACTGACTTTCATCGACTTCCAGATTTTGTAACCTAGTCCGTTACAAGTCTGGGATTGCTGTAGCCGGTGAGGCTACAAGCCGCTGACCCCGTAGGGCGACTCGCTGATGAGGCGGGTGCCGGACTGGAAGTGGCTGGTGCTGCCGCAGTCAGGGATGGGGTTGAAGCCCGAGCACGTCACGGGCGCGTGGGCGCGGGTCTCCGAGGTGAAGCAACGCGCGCCGGCCTCATTCCACTCGGCCTCCGTGCTCCAGGACTCGGTGTCCGTCTGGACGCCCACGCCGTCGTAGAGGTTGACCCACTGGCCATCGGTGGTGTGCGACGCGCCGTCGCCACAGAAGTCCGCGCGAACCATGCGGGTGCAGGCCTGGTGGTGACCCGCGAGGCTCTGGCCGTTGACGGTGGCCCAGGGCTTGTAACCAAAGTGCATGCACTTCGCGATGGCGGCGCCCTCGCAGGCGAAGGTGAAGGCGGTGGCGTCCTCAATCTTCTCGCCGCCGCCCGCCACGCCCTGGAGGTAGTTCCAGCGGCCGGCCACGGCGATGGCGGAGAGCGCCCCACCGTTCGCGTCCTGGCACACGGAGTTCCAGCTGCCGTCCGACCCCTGGTAGGAGACCTGGTAGGACCACAGGTCGCTGTCGCCGCCGCTGCCCTGGGTGATGCTGTCCACGCGCACGGGCAGGGTGGAGCCGTCGCCCAGCTTGCCGACGAAGCGGGCGCCATTGAAGCCCATGCCCGTCACGGGGTTGGGGCCGTCCAGGCCGACGAAAGCCGAGCCCTGCAGCCGCACGTTGGTCAGCGACTTGCCGGAGGCGGAGGTAGCGCCCGCGTACGCCACGGACACCAGCATGCTGCCCAGTTCGCCGTTGTTCAGGTTGCGGCCGTTGAGGTTGCGTCCGTTGAGGTTGCGCCCATTGGGCGAGACGACCTCCGCCACCTGCGTGCGCAGGGAGGGAGCCTCGGGCTCCGACGATTCCGTGCCACAGCCCACCGCCACGACGGCGAGACACGCCGCGAACACTCGCTGCAACGTCCTCATCTGGATGCCCCTTCCCTGCCCCGACCCCGACCCGCACCGCGTTACAGGGCACAAGGTCAGTCCGGTGTGCGGGAGCGGCAACCACACGAGGCCCATCCGGGCACTTGCAGCGTCCAGTGGCTTCCAGTTGGAGCAGACCCCAGGGCGAGGCCAGCGGTTCCCGGGGGGTTCCAGTGTCCGGTGGCGCTCAACCGCCGGACACGGGCGCGTCCGCGCACACGCGCAGGCCCACCGTGACGTCGCGCAGTGAGGGCTCTGGCAGCTCGCGGTTGGAGGACCGCGCGCTCGTCACGTTGAAGGTGAAGCTGCCCCCGCGAGCCACCGGGCGGCCGGGCTCCAGCCACGAGCGGGTCCACTCCCAGACGTTGCCGGCCATGTCGTCCGCGCCGAAGGGACTGCGGGACGCGGGATGGCTGCCCACGACGTCCGGGCCGAAGCCGCCCGGATCCTTGCCGTAGGTGACGTCCACGTTGGCCTCGTCCGGCCCCAGCCGGTTGCCGTGGGGATACTCGCGACCGTCCACGCCGCGCGCGGCGCGCTCCCACTCCAGCTCCGAGCACAGCCGCGCCCCCGGCACCTGGCCGGACGTGGACAGCCACGTCACGTAGGCCTCCGCGTCCGCGAAGTTGATGCCGCTGACGGGGAACTGGCGCCAGTCCTGCTCCGTGCGCTGTGAGCGTCGGGCGTACCGCACGGGCTCGCCCGTCCGCGCCGTGTACCGCACGCCGCCGGGTTGGAAGCGAAGGCGCCAGCCATTGCCGTCCGGCTCCAGCGCCAGGCCTCCGGCGTAGCCGCCCGTGCCCACGCGGGGCAGGCGCGAGGCGCGCTCCTCCGCGGGCAGGGCCGCCAGGTACTGGAGCCAGTCCGCGTACGTCGTCTCGTGACGGGCGATGAGGAAGCCCTGCACGGGCACGGTGTGCAGCGGGGTGGCGTTGAAGAAGTCGCGCACGCTGGACTCGGCGGCGCTGCCGAAGCGCACGTCGCCCGGGGGCACGTACACGAACCCCGGCGGGAGCGAACCCACGCGGACGAGCGGCAGGACGACGTTCCGAGACTCCCCGCGCGTCAGGAGCAGCGGCTGCACCGACGCCTCGTGGCCCGGGGCGCGCACGGTGAGCTGGTAGTTCCCTGGAGGCACGGTGAGGTTGGCCCAGGGGAGCGCGCCCGGGGAAGGCAGGGGCTCGCTCACGACCTCCGGACCCGAGGCCTCGCGTGAGATGGGGCGCAGCTCCGCGGAGGCGCCGGGCGCGTCCACCTGGAGGGACAGGTGCGCGGGCGTGTTCCAGCGGTTCCAGCGCACACCGTCGGGGTCGTAGAGGCGCAGGCGCTGGAGCAGCGCGGGCAGCACGGGCTCGCGCTCGCTTTCGGCCCACAGGGCGCGCTCGTAGAGGAAGTCCGCCAGCGCGTCGCGCACGTCGGTGCGCGTGGGGGCCAGCGCCAGCGCGCGCTCCAGCTGGTCCGCCACGGCGTCGAAGTGGTGGGACAGCTGTCCGGCGTGTCCCGCCACCTTCGCCCAGCTCCGGTCCCCGTCCGCCTTGTGGCCGGTGTCGTAGAGCTGGAAGGCCTCCGCGCGCTCGATCTGGAGCGCGTCGCGTTCACGGCGCACGGCCTCCAGCTCCGACCCGGCCGAGGCCAGCTCGCCACGCACGCGCACGTCGAGGATGCGGCGCTCGCGCCACTGCAGGCCCGCGTACACGAGCCCCAGCGACGCGAGGAAGCCCAGCACCAGGCCCACCTTCAGGCGGCGGCTGCGCACGCCCGTGCTGCGCGAGGTGCTGAGGAAGGACTGCTCACGCTGGGTGAGCTCGGACGGCTCCAGGAGCTCCGTCTCCGCCAGCTGGCGAGGGCCCCAGAGCGACTCGCGCGCATGGCCCAGGCGCTCCCACTGCGCGGCGGCGGCCTCCAGGCGGGCCTGCACCTCGCGGCGCTCGCCCGCCTCCACCAGCCAGCGCGCCAGCGTGGCCCACCCGGTGAGGAGCGCTTCATGGGCCAGTTCGTACGCGGTGCCGCCCTCGCCTTCGCGCGCCACGAGCAGGCGCGCGCGCACCAGGGCCTCTAGAGCGGCGCGGTAGCGAGGGTCGTCGCCCACCAGCTCGCGGTCCGTCTTGCGCGCACGGGTGCCATCCGCCGTCACCAGACGCAGCATCACGCCGCGCGCCGCCGAGCGCTGGTCGGGCAACAGGCGGGCCACCGCGGCGTCGGCATGCCGGGCGAGCGCACCGGACACGCCACCCAGTGAGTCCAGCGCCGCCTGGGTCATCACGCCACGGGACTCATCGCGCGCGTCCCACAGCTCCGCCAGCGCGAACTGGAGCAGAGGCAGCCCGCCGTCGGACGCCGCCGTGGAGGCGACGAGCGCGTCCACCACGTTCTCGGACTCGAAGCGCACGCCCTTCACGCGCGCGGGGCCGACGATGGCCTCGCGCGTCTCCTCCGGGGTGAGCGCGCGCAGGAGGTACAGCGCGTGCGGCACCTCCGGGCCAAGGCCGGGCACTGCGGTGAGGCGGGTGAGGAAGTCGCTGCGGCCGGTGGCGAGCAGCCGCAGCCCTCCGGCCGCCTCCGTGAGCGACCCCAGCGCGGCCCCGGCGAGCGCGGCCTCCTCCGGCGGAGACAGCGTCACCAGCTCCTCCAGCTGGTCCATGTAGACGAGCAGTCCACCCTGCGTGCCCAGCTTCGCGCGCAGCCTGCGGCCGAGCGACGTGGGGTCCTGGCGCAGCGTCTCCGCGAGCGGCTCCTCGTCCACCTCCAGCACCGGCGCGAGCGCCACGGCGAGCGCGGACACGGGCCTGCGTCCGGGCACGAGCCGCGCGGTGCGCCAGCGCCGGCCGTCCTCCAGCGTGCCGTCCATTACGGCCGGGAGGATGCCCGCGAGGCACAGGGACGACTTGCCCACGCCGGAGTCGCCCGTCATCAGCAGGAAGGCCTCCGCCTTGAGCCGCTCCAGCACGGCGCGCTGTTCGCGGCGGCGGCCGAAGAAGAGGCCGCGGTGCTCGGCCTCGAAGGCGCGGAGGCCACGGTAGGGATTGCCCTCCGGAATGACGGCCGGAAGCTCCTCGCGCGTCAGCGCCTCCAGCGCGTCGAGCAGTTGCGCGGCGGACGCGTGGCGCTGGGCGGGGTCGCGCTTCAGGCACTTGTCGATGGCGGCGGCGAAGCCCGGGTCCACTGACGAGGCCACCTCCTGGAGGGGGCGCACGTCGCGGGTGCGCACGGCCTCGGACAGCTCGCGCCAGGGCACATCGCGGAAGGGGCCCCGGCCCGCGCACAGCTCGTAGAGCACGACGCCCAGTGAGTACACGTCACTGCGCGCGGTGAGTTCCTCGCCGGCCCAGGCCTCCGGGGACATGTAGTAGGGCGTGCCCACCAGCGCGCCGCGCGGCAGGGACGGCAGGAAGACACCGTCCAGCGAGCGGGCGCCGAGCGCGGGGCTGGCTTCCGGATCCCAATCCGCGGGCAGCTCCGGCGGAGGCAGGGGCGCACGAGGCGGGGTGGGCTCGCTGGCTTCGGCACGGTCGAGCAGCTTGGCCAGGCCGAAGTCGAGCAGCTTCACTTCGCCGCTCTCCGTGAGGACGGCGTTACCGGGCTTGATGTCGCGGTGGAGCACGCCCCGGCGGTGCGCGGCGCCCAGGCCCCGGGCCAGGTCCCGCCCGATGCCCAGCGCGCGCTCCCAGGACACGGGCCGGGCCAGCCGGTCCAGGCTGACGCCCCGGATGAACTCCGAGATGAGGTACGGCTGATCCTCCAGCTGTCCCACCCGGTACAGGGTGACGACGTTGGGGTGCTGGATGCGGGCGGCGGCGCGAGCCTCCACCAGGAAGCGCGCCAGCGCGTTGGAGCCCAGCGACGGGATGAACTTCACCGCGACGGGGCGCTCCAGGAGCGTGTCGTGCGCCAGGTACACCCGGCCCGTGCGTCCCCGTCCGAGCGGCCGCACGATGCGGTATTCGTCGAACTCCTCGGGAGGAGTCCACGCGTCAGGTGGAGAAGACGAGGCGGGAGAGCCCACCAGGATTGCCTACGTTTCCCGCGTCCAGGGGTCAACCGGGGGGCCCGCGGGAGCCTGTCCCGGCGCAGGGTACCGCACCCGAGTGTCCACCCATGGACACTGCGGGGCGGCGCCTGGGGTTACTCCTGACCCGAGCGGGGCTTCGCCTTGCTGGGTTTGAGCATGTTGCGGATCTTGTTCTCAAGGTCCTGCGGCAGGCAGGGCTTGGCGACGAACTCGTCCGCACCCACGGACAGGGCGTGTTCGGCGTTGCCGGCGAGCACGTGGCCGGTGAGGGCCATCACGGGGATGTCGCGGGTGCGGGTGTCCTGCTTGATGCGCCGCGTCGCCTCCCAGCCATCCATGACGGGGAGGGACAGGTCCATGAGGATGATGTCCGGCTCCCCCTCCTGGGCCTTCTCCACGGCCTCCAGGCCGTTCTTCGCGGTGTCCACCTCAAACCCGCAGAACTCCAGGTATTCGGCGTACATCTCGCGGGCGTCGTCGAAGTCGTCGACGACGAGGACGCGCTGCTTGGCGGAGTTCACGGGAGCGGGCCCACCGCTCGCGGTTGGCTCACCCTCTGGAGATGTCAGGACCGCGTTCTTCATGGAGCAGAGGCCTCGCATGCAGGGGAGGGGCGGAGCGAATCTAAACACGTCCGCCGGAAAGCGCCCGTTCTCGCAAGATTTCCCTGGACGGATCCGAGGGTAGGTCCGTTGTCCGCTGAGTGACAGGGGGACAGTGGACGACAGTGTAGGTGGGCGGAGGGACTGGGGGTGGGGGCTCAGTGGTTGAGGCGGTAGACGCGGATGGCCCAGATGGATGCGTCGGCCGATTGGACCTTCTCCGTCCACGACACGATGGGCTCGTCATTCCCCGCGAGGGCGAAGTCGGAAAGCCCCCACAGCAAGCTGCCCGGGTTGGGTTTCAAGATGCCGCCCAAGGACTCCCATTGGGTTCCCGTCCAGCGCCGCGCCTGCCCGATCCTGCTCCCTGTCTCGGTCGCGGAAGGCGCTTCGGTCGCGAGCACGACCAGCGACCCATTGGAGTCCAGCGCCATGACGTCCACGCCCTGATCCGTCCCTCCGGCAATGTCCGCCAACGGGTTGCCAACCGGCACCCAGGTTGTTCCATCCCATTGTTTGATGAGCCCTGCGCGCACCCCATTTCCCCAGCCGCTCCCTCCCACAAGTACCCGTCCGGCATCATCAACAACACGGGTCATTGGCAGCAAACCAAGACCTGCGGACAGATCCGTCCAGGCAGTCCCATTCCACTGCATCACGCGCCCGACCGCGGCCTTGAGCGATTCATTCTCGCTAAAAGTGAGGACCAGCCTCCCAGACGCATCAAGGTCGAACCCCATGTAATTGATAGCCATCTCACTCTTCATTGGCACTGGCGCAGCCAGTGAAACCCAGCTGCTTCCACTCCACTGGCGGAACACGACTTGTTCCTGCGTGGAGTTGCGCTCGCGCCATGCCACAACAGGAAGGCCTCGGACTCCGGAGCTGAAGCCCATCCATTGGACGTAGCTCTGCGCGAGGGTGGTTGTCATGAAGGTGCCCATGGGCTCCCAAGCGGCTCCACTCCATCGTTGGACATGGATCTGGTTCTGGGAGCCTGCGGTGTATTCCAACCATGCGAGCATCGGGCGCCCTTCAGGGTCGATCTGCAAGGCATTTCCCCAGACGTCGCTGCCCGTGGATCCAGACAGAGGAGGTCCCAGGTACTCCCAGCTGTCGCCCGTCCAGCGTTTCGCGCGGACCGTCCCGTTTTGCGTCCAGGCCACGATAGGCCGGGCGTCACTTCCCACCCGAAGTGACGTCTCAACGAGGGTGGTCTCTTCAATCTTCCCGAAGAGCTGCGGCGCTCCCAATTGGAGATAAGCAGGCACGGACCACGTCCACTCTGCTCCCGTGGACTCAAGCCGGTTGCCGGCGGAATCGACAACCGTGTCGGCCATCACCACATGGATTCGCTGGTTAACCGGCAGAGGAAAAGCGGGGCTCACGGTCAGGGTCCGGCCATCCTCCGAAAGGAGCATGTTCGCATCCAGGCGCCCGGCCTCCGCCACCAGTTGAATCGACTGCCCGCTTACGCTGGCGCCATCCAGCGGCTCGGAGAAGGTCGCCTGAATATGCGTCCGCACAGGAACATCCGAGGCGCTGATGGCCGGGACCTGAGAGATCATCCGCGGGCGTGTGCGGTCAATCACGACGGTCCGCTCGGTACTCAGGAAGACCTGCTCGTTTCTAAGTGCGCGGACGACGAGCACATGAGTGCCTTCCTGGGTGAGCCACGTTTCCCACTTCAACGAATACGGCGCATCCAGCGCCGCGACAGGAGCACCGTCCACCAGCAATTCCACACGGTCCGGTGTTGGCCCCATGACCTCCACCTGGATCTGGAGCGGTCCATTCGTGGAGCTGTCTGCGGTTGGCGACAGCCAGTCGAGCAGGACAGGCCGCTCATCCGGGAGTCCTGCATCCGGCGACACACCTGGCTCAATCTCAGGAATCTGGATGCAGGCGCAGGGAATAATCCACATCAATAGTGCTGCATAAACGCGACCTGGGAACATGCGTCCAACCTAAAGCAAGAACGTATCCATGAAGCTCCGGGCTCCGTCGCGGTTCAAACCTGGGACGATAAAGCCCATCGCAGTCTCTGGCGTCGGACGAAGGGTCCCGCAGCAGAGACCTTGCTCCCCGTGAGGCAAAAACACGAACGCCCTCGCGAGCTATCACTCGCAAGGGCGTTCCATTCAGGCATCAAGTGAAGACAGCAGACAGGAGCCTGTCTGATTCACTAGTTGGTCGGAGGCTGAACAGCAACCAGAGTGACATTGGCCGCGATGGTCGTGGTCAGCGGCGTGCCCCATGCAGACTCATACACATCGCCACTCGGGTTCGAGAGGAAGTCGAACGCAAGCTGCAAGGTAACGGGCGATCCGGACGGGAAGGTCTTGTATCCCGAACCCGTGGAGGAATACCTGAAGTAGTAGCGCGAGCTGTAGTTCGAGGCGCGCGGCGGAAACACAGGACGGGGGTCCGCATACATGCCGGACTCCGGAACAAACGTCTGGGGCTCAAAGGAGAAGAGCGAAAAGCCGACGGCGGACTTGTTTGTAGGAGTCCACTCACCCTGCACCACCGTGGAGGAGGTATTGAGGTCGACCCCATCAAAGAAAACGTAAACAGGCGTGCCACTGCGCTTGATGGGCTGGTTGAAGTTCACCACCACAACTTCGCCCGCCTCTAGGATGCCGCTGCTGTTGGCATCGTAGAAGGTTGCGTTCCCGGAAACCGTAATGGCCGGCGGACTGGAGCTCGAGCCCGCGACGAAGAAGCCCTTCGTATCGATGGAGGAGCTACCCTCAGCGGACATGGCCCGAAGGGCGAGATTGTACTCCTTACCCTCCTGCACGGAGCCGCTCGGCGTCAGGGTCGCCGAGTAGCCACCGATGTTCACCTGGGGCGTGACCGCAAGCGTCTCCTTCGCGTACTCGTCCGTCATGCGCACGATCAGCGAGCCCGGCTGCACCGGCTGGTTGAAGTACACGTAGATGGGCTCGCCCGGACGCACCATGTTCCGGAATGGATCCAGGTCGCCCTTCAGGCTGCCCACGTTGCCGCCCTCGATCGCCAGCGCACCGGCGCCCGACGGCTTCGAGAAGTTCAGCTGCGCGAGCGTCGTGGCCTGGGAGCCCACGATGGAGCCACCCGAGTAGCTCTTCGTGTAACCGCCCGTGTCCACCACCCCGTCGCCGTTGGTGTCCATCGGCGCGATCCAGAGGTTGTACGTGCCGCCCAGGCGCGCCAGCTCCACGCCGGAGGGGATGCCGTTGAAGGTCAGGATGCCGTTGGAGTCCGCCGTGGCCTCCACGTAGACCTTGCTGACCACGGAGGAGACGGAGTCGTAGTTGCTCAGGATGACCGAGCCCGCCTTGTCGACCTCCAGCACGCCCTTCGCGCCCACCGCCGGACGGCCCTGCGGCGTCACCACGGTGACGGCCAGCGAGCTGTTCAGCTGCGTCAGCGTCACCGGACCAAAGCTCGCGTTGCCGTTGTTGATGGGCACCGTGCCCGCGGCGGCCGGCACGATGGAGGACGCACGCAGCGTCGAGTAGCCGCCCTTGCTGAACGTCAGCAGCACCTGCGCGGCCGCCGGCACGTCCGTCATCACGAAGTTGCCGCTGGCATCCGTCGTCGCCGACTTGCCCGTCGGCTGGCTGCCAATCGTCATCGCGACCGTGACGTCCGCGAGCGGCTGCAGCGTCGTGCTCAGCACCTGGCCCGACACCGTGCCCTTCGGCGTGGAAGGCACCACCACCGACACGTTGTTCGGATCACGGATACCGTCCGCGACACCATCGTTGTCCGCGTCAGTCGGGTCACCGCACCCCCAAACCATCAGCGGCAACACGGCCATCAGCACTTGCTTCTTCATCGTCCCCACCTTGAATTTATGACGGAATTTTCACGCCCCAGCTGCTCCCAAAAGGGCGGAAATCGGACACTCCCCGACCCGGGCCCACGCCGTCAAGGTGGGGTGAATTTTACCCAAGGGCTTCCAAGCGCCCCGAACCAGGATGACTCGCCATGTCAGACGTCAACGACCCCTGCCTGGGCTGCGCCATCGTTCGCGGGGAGGTCCACCCACCGGGTGGCGTGCTCGCGCGGGTGCCCGGGCTCGTCCTCCACGGGGTGGCGTCCCCCAGCCCCATCCCGGGCTGGGTGGTGCTCACCAGCGATCAGCATGTGCGCGGCTGGTATGACCTGGACGAGGGGGCCTCGCGGGAGCTGGGGCCGTTCGCCGCCCGGGTGATGCGCGCCCAACGCGAGGTGCTCGGCGCCGAGCACGTCTACGCCTTCGCTATTGGGGACGTGCTCCGCCACTTCCACCTGCACCTCGTCCCCCGCTTCGCGGACACCCCGTCCCACCTCCGGGGTCGGGGCGCCTTCGACGCGGTCCCGGCGGAGCACCTTTCGCCGGAAACGCTGGAAGCCGCGGCCCGGCGGCTGGCGGCGGCGCTCGCCCGCTGACCCACGCCGGGCGTGCGGTGCTCTTCCGGGTTGGCCAGTGTCATGGACCTGACACCGTATCGGGGGAAGAATGCCGGCGCCCTCATGCGTGCGTTCCCCCTCGGCCCCTGGCTGCTGTCCCTCTGGCTCCTCACCGCCGGTCCCGCACTCGCGGACAACAACGCGGATGAGGCGGACATCGCCTTCGAGCTGGGCAACGACGCTTACTCGCACGGCAACTACACCGAGGCGCTGCGCTCGTACTTCACCAGCTACCGGCTGGTCCCCAACCGCAACGTCCTCTTCAACATCGCGCGCTGCTTCGAAGCGCTGGGCAAGTTCAACGAGGCGTACCGCTACTACAACGACCTGCTCGGCGAGGACCTGCCGGCCGAGGACGCCTCGGAGGTCACCCGCTCCCTGGAGCGGCTGCGCCCCAAGGTCGCCCTGGTTCGCGTCACCACCAATCCCCGCGGCGCGGAGGTCTTCGTGGACCGCGCGGACCTGGGCAGCCGGGGCCGCTCGCCGCAGACGCTCGCGCTGTCGCCGGGCCGCCACAAGGTCCTGGTCCAGAAGTCCGGCTACCGCCCCACCGAGGCCGCCGTCACCCTCGTCCGGGGCCGGGAAGTGCCCGTGGACCTGGACCTGGCCCTCATCACCGGCATGGTGGACATCACCGGCAGCCCCGAGGGCGCGGAGGTGCGCGACAGCCCCACCGGCCCCGTCCTGGGCCGCATCCCCGCGAAGCTGCGCCTGTCTCCGGGCCAGCGCGTGCTGCACGTGCGCGCGCCCGGCCACGCTCCCGGTCAGTACGTCATCGACGTGCCCGCCGAAGGCACCCTGCCACTCGCCGTCACGCTGACCGCCCAGACGGCGCCCAGCGGCCGCGTCGTCGTCACCGCCAACCACGACGGCGCCACCGTGCGCGTGGACGGCCGGCCCGCGGGCTTCACCCCCACCGTCGTCACCCTCCCGCAGGGCGAGCACGTGCTGGAGGTGGAGAGCCGCGACGTGCGCCCCGTGCGCCAGAAGGTCACCGTCATCCCCGACCAGGAGGTGAAGGTCCACGCCACCCTGCGCTACGAGCCGCCTCCGGTGCGCGCCGCGTCCAAGCGCCTCCTGTCCGTGGACGAGGCCCCCGCCTCCACCACCGTGCTCACGCCGGAGGAGCTGCGCGCGTTCGGCTGGCGCACCCTGGCGGAGGCGCTGGCGGGCGTGCGCGGCTTCTTCCTCACCGACGACCGGACGTACACGTACCTGGGCGTGCGCGGCTTCTCTCCGCCGGGCGACCTCAACACGCGCATCCTCATCCTCTGGGACGGCCACGCGATGAACGACGTGTGGGCCGGCCAGGGCTACGCGGCGCATGACCTCAGCGTGGACCTGGAAGAGGTGGAGCGCATCGAGGTGGTGCGCGGCCCCGGCAGCGCGCTGTACGGCACGGGCGCGTTCTTCGGCGTCATCAACGTGGTGCCGCGCGAGTCGCTGGGCCTGGACCGGCGGCTGGAGATCACCGGCGCCGTGGGCGCGCTGGGCTCCACGCTCGTGCACGCGACCACGTCGTGGGAGGACCCCCAGCGCTCCGTCCTCTTCAGCCTCGCGGGCATGAAGTCCCACGGCGCGGACACCACCCGCCTGGGCGACTCGGGCCCCATCGTCACCGGCCTGGACGGCGAGAGGGCCGGCACCGGTTCGCTGCGCGCTCGCCTGGGCAACCTGTCCCTGGTGGCCCGGCTGCACGGGCGCAGCAAGGACGTGCCCACCGCTCCCTATGGCACCGTGGTGGGCGCGCAGGGCACGCGCGTGCAGGACGTGCGCGGCTTCGCCGAGGCCAAGTACGAACGCCCCCTGTCCGAGCGCTTCGTCCTGTCCCTGCGCGGCGCGCTGGACCTGAGCCGCTACAAGGGCCACTGGAACTACGACGGCGGCGACAACGCGGTGACGAACACCGACTCCGGCGCGGCGGACTGGCTCACCGGCGAGGCGCGCCTGCTGGCGGTCCTGTCCGAAGCCAACCGCCTCACCGTGGGCGTGGAGGGCCAGGCCCAGCTGCGCGTGGACCAGAAGAGCGTGGGCCCCGCGGTGGCCGCGTCACTGGGCTCGCGGACGCGCTCGCTCGTGTCCGTGTACGCACTGGACGAATGGCGCCTGCACCCGCGCCTGAGCCTGTCCCTGGGCTTCCGCGTGGACATGTACTCCGACCTGGACTCGCTGCCGCTCACGCCCCGGCTCGCGGTCATCGGCCGGCCGTATGAGCAGGGCCTCACCAAGCTCGTCATCGGCCGCGCGTTCCGCGCCCCCAACGTCTACGAGCTGTTCTACGAGGACAACCTCCTCACCCAGCGCCCCGCGGGGCCGCTGCAGCCGGAGACCATCACCACCTTCGAGGTGGAGCACTCGCACGACCTGACGCACGAGCTGCGCCTGACGGTCGCGGGCTACCACAACCGCATCTCCCAGCTCGTCACGCTCACCACCGAGTCCGCGGCCACGCCCGCTTGCGGCACCCAGAGCGCGCCCACCCAGTGCCTCGTCTACGCGAACAACTCCGGCGAGACGCTCGCGTGGGGCGCGGAGGCCGGGCTGCACTGGCAGCCGGGCCGCTGGCTGCTGGTGGACCTGAGCTATTCGTACGTGACGCTGCGCAACGCCTCGCAGGACGTGGTGGAGGCCGCGCCCGCGCACCTCGCCTCCGGACGCTTCCTGCTGCCCGTGGGCAACGGCGACATGCGCATCGCCACGCAGGCCACCTACCAGAGCGCCCGGGTGCCGAGCGTCGCTGGCGCGGCCAGCGGGGAGGCGCTGCTCGTGGGCTTCGGCGTGTCCGGTGACTACGGCCGGCTGCGCTACTTCGCGGGCGTGAACAATCTGCTCGACTCGCGCTACGCCTTCGTCGTGAGCGACGACGTGTCCGCCGGTCCCGTGCCGCAGTACGGCCGCACCTTCAACCTCCAGCTCACCGGCAGCTTCTGACAGACTCCCGCGCCATGAATGACCTCCGCTTCGACTTCATCGACCCCCGCCATCCGCTCTACGCGGGCGAGCTGGAGCTGCGCTTCCGCGTGCTTCGCGAGCCGCTGGGCCATGCACGCGAGGACGTGAAGTTCCCCTTCGAGGACGCCAGCCTCCACCTGGTGGCCCACGCGAATGGCGACGTGCTGGGCTGCGTGCTCTTCCACCCGGAGGACGCGCACGGCGGCCGGCTCTTCCAGATGGCGGTGTCGCCCTCGCTGCAGAAGAAGGGCCTGGGCGCGAAGCTGGTGCGCGCGCTGGAAGAGGAGCTGCGCACGCGCGGCTTCCGCCACGTCCACCTGCATGCGCGGGCCCCCGTCGTCCCCTTCTACGAGCGCCTGGGCTACGCGCCGTACGGCGAGCTCTACGAAGAGGTGGGCATCCCCCACCGGAACATGCAGCGCGACATCTGAGGCTTCAGGTCGCGGAGGCCTGGGCCGCCGGCAGACGGCGGCCACTCCAGAGCACCACCACCAGCGCCGTGAACGACATCGCCGCGCCCACGGCGCACACGCCCGGCCAGCCCGCGCGCGTCCACGCCGTCATGCCCGCCCACGCTCCCGCGGCACCGCCTACGAAGTAGGTCACCATGTAGAGCGTGTTGAGGCGGCTCCGGGCGTCGGGCCGCAGCGAATACACCCGCGCCTGGTTGGCGATTTGATTCGCCTGCGCGCCCAGGTCCAGCAGCACCACGCCCAGCGCGATGCCCCACAGCGAGTGCCCCACGAGCCACAGCACGACGAAGGACGCCAGCAGCACGGCGATGGCCAGCGCGTTGATGCGCCGGTCCCCGCGCTGGTCCGCGTAGCGCCCCACCAGCGGCGCGATGGCCGCACCCGCCACGCCCACCACTCCGAAGAGGCCCGCCACCTGCGCGTCGTAGTGCCCGGGCAGTGAGCGCAGGTAGAGCGCCAGCGTGGCCCAGAACGCGCTGAACGCGCCGAAGGTCAGGCCTCCCAGCAGCGCGTGCAGCCGCAGCACCGGCTCCGTGCGGGCCAGGTGGATGAGCGACCGCATCAACTGTGGATAAGACATGGAGACCGAGGGCGGTTGCGCGGGCAGCGTGAAGCGCAGCACGACGCCCGTCACCACCATCAGCCCCGCGGCCACGAAGAACATGGTGCGCCAGCCCAGGTGCGTGCCCACGAAGCCCGCCGCCGTGCGCGACAAGAGGATGCCGATGAGCAACCCGCTCATCACAGTGCCCACCACACGTCCGCGCTCCGAGGGCGCCGCGAGCTGCGCCGCGAACGGGATGATCATCTGCGGCACCACCGTGGTGACGCCGATGGCGAAGCTCGCCGCCACCAGCACGTGCAGGCTGGGAGCGAGCCCCGCGACCACCAGCGCCACACCCACGCAGCCACACAACAGGAGGATGACCTTGCGGCGCTCCAGGCTGTCGCCCAGCGGCACCAGGAACAGCATGCCCACCGCGTAGCCCACCTGCGTCAGCGTGGGCACCAGACCCAGTGCGCTCCCGTCCGCACCGAGCGTCCGGCCGATGTCTCCCAGCAGGGGCTGGTTGTAATAGAGGTTCGCGACGGTGACGGCGCCGGCCACCGCCATCAGCCAGACGAGCGAGGGACGGAGCGAAGCGGAAGGCGCGGGGTCGGAAGGCGTCTGCATGGCGGGCGGCGCAACGGATAAGCCCCGCTTGGACGCGCTTCAAGCAGGACCTGCGCGCCCAGCACCGTCCGGGCGGGCAGGCCGTGCGTGCCCCCCTTCCCCACGGGGCCCGCGCGCGGCAGGCTGCGGGCCATGCTTCGTTCCCTCCTGCTGTGCGCGGTGCTGGCCCTGGCCGGCTGTGGTGACTCTTCATCCTCCTCGGGTGACCCCGCGGACGTGACCTACGCCGATTCCCTGGGCGTGGACCTGTCCGCGATGAACAAGAGCGAGTCCGGCCTCTACACGCAGGACCTGGTCGTGGGCACCGGCAAGGAGGCCGTCAAGGGCAGCCGCGTGCAGGTGCACTACGCGGGCTGGCTGCCGGATGGCTCCATGTTCGACAACAGCCGCTCGCGCGGTGAGGCCTTCACCTTCTCGGTGGGCGCGGGCCAGGTCATCGACGGATGGGACGAGGGGCTCGTCGGCATGCGCGTGGGCGGCAAGCGCAAGCTCGTCATCCCCTCCGACCTGGGCTACGGCTCGCGTGGCTCCGCGCCCGTCATCCCCAGCGACGCCGTGCTCGTCTTCGACGTGGAGTTGATGAACATCTTCTGATGCGCGTGACGAGGGGCCCCGGCGTGGACTTCAAACGCCGGGCGTTCCCCCGGACACGGGCGGTGCCGGAGGCGAGCGCTTCTTCGGAATCGTGGAGCGGCCCTTCGGCCCTTTCAGCGCCACGCCCAGCAGCATCGTCGCGGGCAGCATCATGCCCAGCCCCTGCGTGAGGTCCTGCGGGGGATGGTTCACCACGCCCAGCACCATTCCGGCGAATAGCAGGCCGCAGATGACGCGGAGGATGAGGGCGTTCACGGTCGAAGGCTCCCAGGCGGGCAATGCCCGGTGGCGGGCGGCCGGAGCATAGCGCGCGGCGCCCCGCCGCGCTGTCCGTTAAGGTCGCCCCGTGAGCCCCCTCAAACGCTTCCAGCCCGGCTATGAACCGCCCGCTCGCTCGCGCGACATCGCGCTCCTGTTCGCCACGCGCGGCATGGACCTGCTCGTGTCCGAGCAGGACGGCCGACTCGACCTGCCCCGGTGCTCGGCCCTGCCGGAGGCCGCGGTCAGCGCCCACTTCCTGGGCATGCTCGACGACACGGACTGCTATGCGGCACCAATGCCGGGAGATTTCACGCCGCCAGAGGGGCTGAAGTTCGTGCCCGCCCGCTCGCTCTACAAGCAGGTGGACGAGGCGACCTTCGCCGTGGCGGGCCGCGCGCTCTCCATCTCCGAGTGGGACCTCAACCACCGCTTCTGCGGCAAGTGCGGCGCGGCCACGCAGCTCGTGCCTGGCGAACGCGCTCGCCGATGCCCGGTGGACCACACGCCGTTCTATCCGCGCATCGCTCCGGCGGTCATCGTCCTCATCACCCGGGGTGACGAGATGCTGCTCGCGCGCAACGCGTCCTTCCCGGAGCCCTTCTTCAGCACCGTCGCCGGCTTCGTGGACGCCGGCGAGTCGCTGGAGGAGACCGTGCTCCGCGAGGTGAAGGAGGAGGTGGGCGTGGACCTGAAGAACGTCACCTATTTCGGCAGCCAGCCGTGGCCCTTCGGCCGCTCGCTGATGGTGGGCTTCATGGCCGAGTACGCGGGCGGCGATGTCGTCGTGGACGGCAAGGAGATCGCCGAGGCGCGCTGGTTCGGCGTGGACGACCTGCCGCGCATCCCGCCCCGCCTGAGCATCGCGCGCCACCTCATCGACACCTTCATCGACTGGGTGAAGGCCCGCCGGGCTTGACCCCTTCCCCCCAAGGGTGCGCTTGATGCGCCCCTTCGCACGCCATGCCTGCCGCACGCCCGCACATCGAGCCCCGCCGCGTCCCCACCGCCGACTCCGTCGTGGTGAAGGAACTCTATCTCTCACTCCAGGGTGAGTCGTCCCACGCCGGCATGCTGTGCGGCTTCATCCGCCTCACCGGCTGCCACCTGCGCTGCACGTACTGCGACAGCGAGTTCGCCTTCCACGGCGGCAGCCGCATGAAGGTCTCCGAGGTCGTCGAGAAGGCGCTGGCCTGGAACTCGCCCACCGTGGAGGTGACAGGCGGCGAGCCCCTGCTCCAGCCCGGCGTGTATCCGTTGATGGAGGCGCTGCTGGACGCAGGCCTCAAGGTGCTGCTGGAGACAAGCGGCGCCATCGACGTGCGGCTCGTGCCCCCGGCCGTCCACAAAATCGTGGACATGAAGACGCCGTCGTCCGGCGAGTGCGACCGCAACGACTACCGCAACCTCACGTCCATGAACGCCAACGACGAGCTCAAAATCGTCATCGGCTCACGTGTGGACTACGAGTGGGCGCGCGCGCTCGTGCAGGAGCACCAGCTGGGAAAGAAGCCCTACGGCGTCCTGTTCTCCACCATCTTCGACAAGCTCCACCCGCGCCAGCTGGCGGAGTGGATCATCGAGGACCGGCTGCCGGTGCGCTTCCAGCTCCAGATGCACAAGTACCTCTGGGACCCCAACGAACGCGGCGTGTGACGCGCGCCCTCAGGGCCCGTGCCGCCTCAGAGTCGTCAGCACCACGGCGATGAGCGCGCCCCACGCCAGCAGCCCCAGCAGGTTCACCGCGGACAGCACGCGCAGCACGATGGCGAAGCCCCGGTCGCCCACTTCTTCGCGGCGCCGCAGCTTCCGCGTGGAGATAAGGGTGCCCGCCACCGCCGCCGCGAAAGCCCCCATCAGCACCAGCAGCACCGTCGTCCCTTCGCCCTGCCTCCCCCCTGAGAACATCCACAGCGGCGCGACGAGCAACAGGAGCCCCAGGACGTTGGCCAGCAGCGCCAGCCGCACCGCGCGCGATGGGCGCATGTCCTGGAAGCGCCGCTCGGCGCAGGGCGCGCAGTACGCCGTCTCCTTCAGCACCTCCGTGCACGCACCGCACAGGTAGCCGCCGCAGCGCGCGCAGAGGGCCACCGCGGCCGCGTCCGGATGCTGGCCACAGCGGGCACCCGTGGGGCTCGCGGTCATGCGCGGAGGCCTAGAAGCCGGGGGGCGGCATGCGGGCCATCGCCGCCGAGATGCCGTGCGCGCCCATGCCCAGGAACACCGCCGTCAGCACCGTGCTGGCCACGAAGCCCGCGACGATGAGGTTCTTGCGCGGATGCTCGAACTGGCTGAACGCGTAGACGAGCATGTAGCAGGGGATGAGCAGCACCATGACGCCCGTGCCCACGCTGCGGCGGAAGGCGTGCGTCAGCAGGAGGGCCGCGCACACGAGCGAGACGACCCCGAACAGGATGGCGAGTGGCAGGAGCGGCACACCCGCCCCCTTAGCACGCCTTCGCCCCTTTCGCGGCGGGCGTGCGCATACTAAGGACGGCCCGCCGCCCACCCGCCGAGGAGGTCCCCACCATGGCCATGCTCAAGACGTTCCTCATCTTCATCCTGGCCGGCACCCTGCTGGGCACCTTCATCGCGTCGCTGGCGGCCCCCTCCTACATCGAGTGGAACAACAGCACGCCGCTCGCCACGCAGACCATGTGCAACCTGCCAGAGGTGGTGCGCAGCGTGACGGCGTCGCTGATGCACTCGCAGCTGATGGGCGCGGCCATTGGCGCGGGCGTGGGCCTGGTGGCCGCCATCCTCTTCGCCGTGCGCGCCCGGAGCCGCGCGAAGCAGCGTCCGGGCTCTCCGCCTCCCGCGGCCACCGCCGCCTGAGGCCTGCGCGCTACTGCTGCTTCTGCAGGATGAAGAGCGGAGGCGACTGGCCCAGCAGCACGCCCCCGTTGTGGTCCTCCACCTCCACGTAGAGGTAGATGGGCTGGTTCGGGTCCTCCAGCGGCGCCGGCGCCGTCCAGGTGGGCGTGGCGATGTTGGCGTTGCTGAACACGCCGCCCGCGTTCGAGGGGTTCTGCGTCCAGCGGAAGTAGATCTCGTCGTTGTCCGCGTCCGTCACCTCCAGCTGCAGCTGGATGACGGTGCCCTCCTCGAACTTGAGTCCGCCCGGCGTGGACGGCGAGCCCAACGGGCGCGGTCCGGCGGTGATGACGGGCTGGTGGTTGGGCGCGCCGCACCCCACGCTCCCCAGACCCAGGGCAAGCAAAGCGAACAAGAACGAGCGAGAACGCGACATGGACTTCCCCCTGCTAGGACAGGCCACACCCTAATTCGGCCCCTGGCGTTCCGTACACCCACCCGAAGGCCCCGGCCGTTTCATCAGCAGGCGATGAAACACCCGCGGGCGCCGCGCCAACTGTCGCTCGGCGCGCATCCCGCGTCGTGAAGAGAACCCATTCCGCCAACAAGGCGGGGGGACGTGCGTCAACGCCGTCCCGGACGCCGCGTGAACAGCAGCAACTTGTCCGCGCGCGTCAGCCGCTTGATGGCGGCCTCGCGGCGCAGGGCCGTGCTCCGGTCCTCTGCGGGCTCGCTCCACACCAGCGTCACCGGCAGCCGGGCTCGCGTGTACGCGGCGCCCTTGCCCCGGCCGTGCGTGGCCAGGCGACGCTCCAGGTTGTTGGTGGCACCCGTGTAGAGCGTGCCGTCCTGGCAGCGCAGCATGTACACGGTCCAGGCGGTGGGAGGGGCTTCCGACACGGCGAGCCCCACTCTACAGCCAGGACCGAGCCCCTCAGAAAAGCTTCTGCCTGTCCCCACGCCTGCCGTGCAGGCGCGCCAGCCGCCGCTTCTGGCTGCGGACCGCGTGCGTCTTGCGAACGCGCGCCATGACGTCCGACACCTGCGCCAGCGGATCCGTCCGCCACCCCGCCAGGACCTGCGTTTCGTGCACCACGCCCACCAGACCGCCCCC
>NZ_RAWQ01000088.1:0-37630 GCF_003668965.1 Corallococcus sp. AB030 | reverse complement strand
GCCCCGCCTTCCCACCACCGTCCAACCCAATGCCCCGGCGCAAGCTAGGCACGGGGTGGGGCGGGCGGAAGGGGGAGGCCGGCGATCAGCAACCGGCCCTACGGGGTGCCCGGAATCAACGCGTCGCCTACTTCTTCTTGGCGATGATGTCGTTGATGGCCGCCCGGTCCTCGGCGGTGATGCGCTCTCGCGGGCCCGCCGCGTTGGCGGACTTCTGGGACACGGCGCCCTTCGCGTCGTCCAGCGCGTCCCCCACGCTGCCCTTCACCTTGTCCAGGGTGGAGGGGTTCACGGTGCGCTTCCAGGTGCGCTCCATGTGCTCCAGCGGGGAACGGCCGTCCACGTTGCCCCGCGCCAGGAAGACGCCCAGACCCACCGCGCAGGTCGTCCAGACCAGGAACTTCAACACGCCCATGATTCACATCCTCCTACGTCGTCTTACATCGACCCCGGGCACATGGCGAGTTTCCTGACCTGTTGCTCCTCAGTCGCTGACAGGGGGCCTGGGTGCCCTTAAGGTCCACGCGCTTGCAGCCCGAAGAACTCATCAGGGCCGCCCAGACGCGGGCGGCGGGATTGGACGTGGGGCGGGGGGACGCGGCGCTGGAGCGCGTGCGGGCCCAGGCCTCGGCGTTGTTCGCGAAACTGCCGGAGCCCCCGGTGTACCGGCGGGCGGAGGACCCGTCGCGCAAGGCGGCCCAGGCGCTCATACCGGAGATGGAGCGGGTGCTGGCGGAGGCCTTCGCGGTGGCGCGCGAGCCGGCGGTGTCGCCGCTGGTGGACCGGCTGGTGGCGGCCCTGCGCGCGCACGCGGAGGCGCTGGTGCACACCGCGGACGGCCGGCTGGAGTCGGCGGAGCTGGCGTGGCGAAAGGCCCAGGAGCTGGAGCGCGCCGCGCACCCCACGCGCCAGATGGTGGGCCAGCCGCCGCGGCCGCCGCCGGTGTTCGACAAGGACTCAGGCCTGTCGCGCTACGACCCGCGCAACGCGGCCCAGGCGACCGTGAAGCTGGTGTGCCCCAACACGGGCTGCAAACGCCTGGGGGACTACGCCTTCGTCCCGACGCACGCCTACCACCGCTTCGTCTGCCCGGCGTGCCGGGTGCCCTTCCTGGCCTACTTCGGCGAATTGAAGGGCCTGGAGGTGGAGCACCGGCGCAGCTCCAAGCGCTACCGCTTCACGGTGGATGAAGTGGGCAGCACCGTCAGCACGCGCATCGACTTCGAGGAGGCGGGCGGACAGGAGTTCCCGGCCGCGCGGCGCGACCTGCTGGCCTTCCTCTACACGGAGCAGCGGGAGTTGAAGGTCGTGGTGAACCTCACCAACGGCAAGCTGATGTGGGTGAGCCCCGCGTCGTCGTGCTTCGTGGTGACGGCGGCCTTTGGCGAGGGCGCGCCGGAGCTGGTGGCGTTCCGGGCCTACCGCGATGACGTGCTCCGGAAGAGCCGGCTCGGCCAGGGGTTCATCGACGGGTACTATTATTGGGGCCCTCCGCTGGCGGCGTGGGTGGTGCGCCGACCGCGGGTGCGGGCCGGGGTGCGCTGGGCCCTGACGCGGGTGCACGGCCGCCTGACACGGAAGGAACGCGGATGACACAGCAGGCTGGGACGGAAGGGACGCGGCCGCCGGGCGCGCGCGGGGACAAGGCCAAGACGGCGCTGTCCGTGGTGGCGGTGCTGGGGCTGGCGGCGCTGGCGTTCCTGGGCGTGCGCGAGGCGCAGCGGGCGCGGCTGGTGCCTGACGGGGCGTCGCCGCCGTCCTTCCAGCTGACGAAGCACGAGGGCGGCTCGCTCGCGCTGTCGGACCTGAAGGGGAGCGTGGTGATGCTCGACTTCTGGGCCACCTGGTGTCCGCCGTGCCGCGAGGAGATGCCGTCCCTGGTGAAGCTGGCCAAGGAGTACGAGTCCCAGGGGCTCGTCTTCGTAGCGGCCAGCCGGGACGAGGGCTCCACGGCGTCGCAGGAGGTGGACTACTTCCTCCAGCGCTTCCAGCCGGACCTGCGCCCGTACGTGGTGTACGCGGACGACGACGTGGCGCGCGCATTCCAGGTGAATGCGCTGCCCACGCTCTACTTCCTGGACCGGGACGGGAAGGTCATCGACGCGCAGCGCGGCATGCTGTCCGAGGACGGACTGCGCCGCCGCATCGAGCGCGCACTCAAGCGCTAGAGTGGAGGGCATGACCCTCTACGACGCGGACACGGTCGACGCGTGCGCCTGGCCGGAGACGCCGCAAGCGCGTCTCGCGCGCGACTACTTCGTCCCGCTGATGAAGCGCGGCAGCACCGCCTTCCTCTCCGACCGCACCACCCTGCGGCTGCTGGCGATGGATGACCTGCGCATCCCGCTGGCCATCAACGAAGCGGAGTACGGCAACTCCCCGCTGCATTCGTTGTGGGTGCGCTACATCGGCCTGCCGGTGGCGGCCGTGACGGCGCAGACGTACGGCGCGGCGCGCGCGGTGGTGATGCGCGGGGCCATGCGGACGCTGGGCGGGATGTTGAAGGCGGCGAGCATCGACAAGTGCGTCTACGTGGACCACTGGCTGGTGCTGCGCAACCTGAGCGTGAGCCTGGACGCGGCACAGGTGGAGCGACTCACCGCCTTCCTGGTGGAGCAGTTCCCCGGCCACGCCATCGTGTTCCCCGCCATCAACCCGGCGAACGCGTCGCCCCTGCTCAACACGCTGGCCGCGCGGGACTACGGCTTCGTCTACGGGTCGCACACGCGCATGACGCTGCCCACGCACGAGGTCAGCCGGCAGGTGCGCGAGAACCGGCGCCGCGACGGGCGGCTCCTGGAGGCAGCGGGCTACCGCGTCGTGGACGGGCGGGAGATGCCGGATTGCGCGCCCCGGCTGCGGGAGCTGTACCGGTCGCTCAACGCGGACAAGTACCACTCCACGCTCGACTTCACGGAGGAGTGGTTCGCGTGGACGCTGCGCGAGGGCGTCTTCCAGTACTGGCTCGCGGTGAAGGACGGACGCGTGGACGGCTTCTATGCCACGCACGTCAGCGACGACACGGTCTGGTCCCCGCTGTTCGGCTACGACTTGTCGCTGCCGCAGGAACTGGGCCTGTACCGCGGGCTCGTGCACCGGCTGATGCAGGACGCGCTGGAGGTGGGGCTGACCATCGAGCTGGGGCCGGGCGCGGATCCGTTCAAGAGCCTGCGCGGTTCTCAGCCGGTGCCCCGCTGGACCGCGTATTACGTGAAGCACCTGTCGGGCTTCCGCCAGTACGCGTGGCGCACGCTGCAGCGCTACGTCAACGGCGGGGTTCGGCCCGCGGCGAACGCGATGCTGCGCAAGATTGATGGCGACGGCATCGTCGGCTTCGGACCGCTGACGCTGCCCTTCACGCCGCCCACGGGCCAGACGCCGCGCGAAGCGGCCCGGGCGCTGCGCGAGCAGGTGGACGCGCTGGAGACCTCGCTGGAGTCCGCCGCCCGGCTGGAGGGCGAGGCCCGGCTGCGTGCGCTTTCGCCGCTGTCGGAGACCCTGCACAACTGGCCGCAGCCCATGCGCCGCGTGGTGGCCTTGCGTGAGCGCCTGACGCGGCTGGAGCAGGAGGCGCGCCGCAAGCCCTCGCAGGCCGTGGCGACTGCGGGCGTGGCTCCCGCGGAGCAGGCCCGGCAGTTGATCCAGGATGCGACGGGCTGGGGCTTCTACACGAAGCTCGTCGCCGCGCACCTGGGCGAAGTGCCGGCGCCGCACCTCAAGGCGCTGGTGGAGGCGCTGCGGCGGGAGCTGGTGGGGATCATGGGCGTGGTGCTCACCGCCACGCGTGGCGACAAGGTGGTGCTGGTGACGATCGCGAGCGACGCGCTTCTCAGCGTGGGCATGGACGCGGGCCAGCTCATGGCCCAGGCGGCGCCCTGCGTGGAGGGAAAGGGCGGCGGCTCGCCGGAGGTGGCCTGGGGCGGCGGCTCGCGCGCGGACGGCGTCGAAGCGGCGCTCAGCGCGACGCGGCGCTTCGTGGAGTCGCGCCTGGGCAACTGGGCGCCGTCCGGCGGCGTGGGCTGAGCGTCAGAGCACCTGGCGCACGGCCTCCTCCAGCTTCGCCCTGGGCACGGCGCCCACCACCTGCTTCACCACCTTCCCACCCTTGAAGAACAGCAGGGTGGGCATGGCGCGGATGCCGTACTGCTCGGGCGTCCTCGGATGATCGTCCACGTTGAGTTTGGCCATCTTCATCCGGCCCTTGTACTCGGCGGCCAGCGAGTCGATGACCGGCGCGAGGACCCGGCACGGTGGGCACCACGTGGCGGTGAAGTCCACCAGCACCGGTTCCTCCGACTCCAGCACCTCGCGTTGGAACTCCGCGTCTCCCAGCTCGATGACGTCGCCAGCCATGGGCCCCATCCTTGCGTGAAAGGCGCGGGCCACTCGTGGGGCCGCGCCTCGTGTCCACGGGATGTAATCGCGGGCGGGTGTGACGACGAGCGCCCCTGGCGGGACGCATTGTTCCGCCAGGAGCCCCCTATTCCTCCTGCCACGGGAGCGCGGCGCCGCGAGCGGACAGCAGCTTCAGGAAGGCGCGCACCTTGAGGGGCAGCTGACGGCTGCTCGGGTAGACAGCGAAGATGGGCAGGCCCGGGGGCGTGTCGGTTTCGAGCACGGGGACGAGCAGCCCCGCGCGCACGTCGTCGGCCACCAGCGATGCCGCGAGCCGGACGATGCCCAGTCCTGCTCGCGCCGCCGCCTGGCCCGCGCGCTCGCTCGGTACGCGCAGGCGGCCCGTCACCGGCACGGTGCGCGCGCTCCGGGCTTCGCCGAAGAACCACACCTCGTCGGTGCCGGACTCGGCCAGGAGGATGCACTCGTGGGTCGTCAGCGCTTCGGGCGTCCGGGGCGTGCCGTGGCGGCTGAGGTAGTGCGGGCTGGCGTAGTATCCGGTGCGCAGGCGCCCGAGCCTGCGCGCCATCAGTGACGAGTCCGCGAGCGGCCCGGTGCGCAGCGCCAGGTCGTACTCCTCCGCGATGAGGTCCACGTGCGTCTGCGCGAGTGACACCTCCACGCGCAGCCGAGGATGGTGCAGGAGCAGCTCCGCGATGACGGGCGTGAGCAGTTCGCCCAGCAGCGACAGGGTGGCGATGCGCAGCGTGCCCTGGGGCGTGCCGCGCGATTCGCTCACCGCGGCGTTCACCTCGCGGGCCTCGGCGACGAGCCGTGCGCAGTGCGCGTGGTATTCGCGGCCCGCTTCCGTGAGGCGGAGCCTGCGCGTGTTGCGCTCGAGCAGCCGGATGCCCAGGCGCTCCTCCAGGGCGGCCAGACGGCGGCTCACCGTGGACTTGCGCAGGCCCAGGCGCTCCGCGGCGGAGGTGATGCTGGCCGTCGCCACCACCTCCGCGAAGAGCACCATGTCGTCCAGCAGGGGCGGGTTCGCGGCCACGACCGCGAGCCTATGCCCCGGCTGGAACGGGCGCGAGCCCGCCGTGCGTCAGTCGTTGGCCGCGCCCGCGAGGATCCACGAGCGGACCAGGACGTTCATGCCCGGGTGCTGATCGAAGTACTCCGGCTTGCCCGTGGGCATGCGCTCTCCGCACGCCGTGCCCTCCATCTTCCGTACGAGCGCCGAGTTGTCCGGGTCGCCGGGCGTGACGCGCTGGAGGGTGCCACAGGCCTTGGCGGTGACGTTGACCAGGCTCGCGTGGCTGCTGAGCGGGGCGAGGCTCAGGTTGCCGGCCTTGCCGTGGCAGTTCGTGCACTGCCCGGAGTTCCAAAGCGACTGGATGTCCGCGCCGTAGTGGGGCACCGACACGGGCACGGTGACGGTCCGCACCACGGGCGGGTTCACGCCATCCGTGACGCTCACGTGGAAGGTGAACGCGGTCTCCGTGCCCACGGCGGGCGAGTACCACTGCGCGCTCTCACCCGTCGTGCCACCCACCCAGGTGCCCGCTGTGCTGGGAGCGACCTGCATCCATGTGTAGGTCAGCGGGTCGCCGTCCGGGTCTCTCGCGGTGATGGTCAGGGTGCCGGTCGTTCCCGCGACCAGTGTCGAGGGCGCGGAGACGGTGTCGCTCACGGTGGGCGGTTGGTTGGGAGGGGAGGAGGCATCATCGCCACAGGCGATGCCTCCCAACCCGATGACCAGCAGGGGCAACAGGATCCGTAGGGATAAGTGCATGGGGGTCCTCGGAACGCGAGTGCCCGCCAAGCTGGCATGCGGTGGTGATTTCAACCCAGTGTCCGCGAGGGTTGGACAAAATCAAGCTGACGCACGTTCAGGATGTTCTCGAAGGCAGTCCGTAAGAGCACGCCATGTTCCGAATCGAGTCAGAGAAAGAGTTGCTGCGCGCCTTCCGCTCCAGGGATCGCAAGCACGTCGAACTGCCCAAGGGCACCCAGCTCCCGCTCTTCGTGCGGGACTACCTTTCGTGGGTGGATCCGTACGGGGTGCGCGTCTTCCTGGTGTTCGTCGCGCCGGGGAGCAAGCAGCCCACGGGTATCGCCTTCCGCAGGGATCAGCACGGAGACCCGACCCTTGCGCCCAAGATGTGTGACTGGTGCCGAACGCCCACCGCGACAGAGGTGGGGCTGATCACCACGGATGTCGACTCGAAGCGCAGGGTGGGTGTGATCGTCTGCCTGGACCTGCGCTGCGGTGAGCGGCTGGAGTCCATGTCGGACCGCTCCGGTCGCAGCGTCCTGGACGACAAGGCGCGGCTGATGGAGCGCATGGCGCGCTTCGCGAGCGAAGCACTGGGCTTGGAGCTCGGCTCGGCGGATTGAGGAATCGGGCCCGCGCGTCCGGGCCCGCCCTCCTTCGCGCTACAGCATCCGCAGGTGGTGGAGGAATTGCTCCGCCACGGACGATGCGTGGGGCGCGCTCAGCATCGTGTAGTGGTCTCCCGCCACGTCGTACGAAGTCACGGACCCCGTGAGCCACGTGCTCCAAGCGGGCTCGTCGGCGTCACGCTGTCCCGCGGTGGCCTGGAAGAGGAGCGTGGGGCCCGAGTAGCCACCGTCAGGCACGTAGAGGCGCTGGGCTTCGTAGAACCGCGTGTGCATTTCGAAGAGGCGCTCGGCGGCAGCCAGGTCCAGCCCCAGGTTGCTTCCCTTGAGCTGCTCCAGGACGTACGCGAGGCGTTCGCGCGGTTCCATGCGCCGCAGTTGCTCCAGGTCCAGGGTCAGGTCCTGCCAGCGTAGGCCGAGCGTCCGCCCGACGAGCGCGAGCAGTCCGAGCGGGTCTGCTTCCGGACGCGGCTGGGGCGTGGGCACGGTGGAGTCCATCAGGGTCAACAGCTCCACCCCTTCACCCAGGGCCTGGAGCTGACGCGCCATCTCCAGCGCGACGAGCCCGCCGAAGGACCAGCCGCCGAGCAGGTACGGCCCCTGCGGCTGCACGGTGCGCAGCTGGCTCAGGTAATCGCGCGCCAGTGCCTCGATGGATGCGGGAGGAAGGGCGCCGCCCTCCAGGCCCGACGCGGACAGTCCGTAGACGGGCCGGTCATTGCCCAGCTGGCGCACGAACTCGGAGTAGCCCAGCACGCCGCCGCCTCCGCCGTGGACGAGGAAGAGGGGCCGCTTCTCGGCGGTGCCCGCTTTCAGGCGCACGAGGTTGGCGGGAAGAGGGGTGGTCTCCTGTTGGATCCGCCGCGCCAGTTGCTCGACGGTGGCGTGCTGGAAGAGGGCCGCCATGGGAACCAGGTGCCCGGTGTGCACGCGGATGGATGCGATCAACCGCAGGGCCAGCAGGGAGTGGCCGCCCAGCTCGAAGAAGTTGTCGGTGATGCTGACGCGAGGCACGCGCAGCACCTCCGCGAAGGACCAGGCCAGCTGCTCCTCCAGGGGCGTGCGGGGCGCGACGTAGCTTCCGGACGCGGAGGTCGCGGACTCGGGCGCGGGGAGGGCCTTGCGGTCGACCTTTCCGTTGGCGGTGAGGGGCAATGCGTCCAGACACACCAGGGTGGAAGGCACCGAGTAGTCGGGCAGCCGCTGCTTGAGGAACGCGCGCAGCTCGGCCACGTCCAGGGTTTCGGGCGCGACGTAGGCGACGAGGCGCTTGTCTCCGGGCACGTCCTCGCGGGCCATGACGACGGCGTTCCGCACCGATGGGTGAGCGAGGAGCACGGCCTCGATCTCCGCCAGTTCGATGCGGAAGCCGCGCACCTTCACCTGTGCATCCGCGCGGCCCAGGAACTCCAGCACGCCGTCCTCACGCCAACGGCCAAGGTCGCCCGTGCGGTAGAGGCGCGCGCCGGGAGCGAAGGAGAACGGGTCGGGGGTGAAGCGCTCCGCGGTGAGAGTGGGCTGTCCCACGTAGCCGCGTGCGAGTCCGTCGCCACCGATGAACAGCTCGCCCTGGATGCCCGGAGGAACGGGCTGGCCGGATGCATCCAGCACGTACACCTGCGTGTTGCCCAGGGGGCGGCCCAGCGGAGTGGATGCGCCCACCTGGGAGGCATGCGTGAAGCGGTGGCTGGTGGCGAAGACAGTGGTCTCCGTCGGGCCATAGCAAGCGGTGACGGGGACGTTGAGTTGATCCAGCACACGACGCACGTGGGATGCGGAGATGACGTCGCCGCCCGTGAGTACCTGGCGCAGGGAACGCAGCGCGGGCAGATGCGTATCCACCAACTGGGTGAAGAGGCCCACGGTGAGCCACAGCGTCGTCACGCCGTGGTGCACGAGCACCCGCTCCAGTTCATGCGGATCCGTCGGAGGATGCGCGGGGAAGACGGCCAGCTTCGCGCCGTGCAGCAGCGCGCCCCAGACTTCGAAGGTGGAGGCGTCGAAGGCGAGGGGCGCCATGAGCAGCAGCGTCTCGCTGGGCCCCAAGCGTGCGTAGTCGACGCCGAAGAGGGTGCGGAGTACGGCGGCGTGAGGCGTGCCGACACCCTTGGGCCTGCCGGTGGAGCCGGAGGTGAAGTCGATGTACGCGAGGCTCTGCGGCAGGGCGCTCCGCAGGGGCGCATGCGCAGGCAGCGCGTCGAGGGACAGCTCCTCCAGCACCACGGGCAACAGGTGCTCGTGAGGCAGATTCGGCAGGAGCGCACGCGACGTGAGGAGGACGCGCGGCCGAGCGTCTTCCACCATCGCGTCCAGACGCGCGCGCGGGTAGGACGGATCCAGCGGCACGTAGGCCGCGCCCGCCTTGAGGATGGCGACGAGCGAGACGACCAGCTCCAGCGAACGCTCCAGGGCCACGGCCACGCGCGAATCCGTGTCCACGCCCAGCGAGCGCAGATGCCACGCAAGCCGATTGGCGCGTTCATCCAGCTGCCGGTAGGTGAGGCACGTATCACCGAACTCAACGGCGACCTTCTCCGGGAAACGGGCCACCACCTGCTCGAAGACTTCCGGAAGGGTGGAGTCGCGCGGGTACTCGGTCGCCGTCGCGTTCCACTCCACCAACACGCGCTGACGCTCTCCCTCCGTCAGCAGGGACATGGACGCCAGGGGCGCCTCGGGCCGGGCCACGAGCGCTTCCGCCAGCGTGCGGAGGTGCTCCGCCATGCGCGCGGCCGTGCGCGGCTCGAACAGGGCGGTGTTGTAGACCAGCGCTCCCGTGAAGCCCTCGGGTGACTCCACCAGACTCAACTCCAGGTCGAACTTGGACGTGGTCTCCTCCACGTCCAACGGGCGCAGCGTCAGTTCCTCTCCGGCCGGTGTGGGCGGAGCGCCGTCCCGAGGCGTGAAGAGCACCTGGAACAGCGGCGCGCGGCTCGGGTCTCGCGCGGGCCTCAACGCTTCCACCAACCGTTCGAAGGGCAGGTCCTGGTGGGCATACGCGCCCAGCGCCACCTCCTTCACCCGGCGCAGCAACTGCCGGAACGAGCCGTGGCGGTCCACTCGCGCCCGCAGTGCCAGCGTGTTCACGAAGAAGCCGACGAGCCCCTCCAACTCCCCCTGCTCACGGCCCGCGATGGGCGAGCCGACGGCGAAGTCCTCCTGGCCCGAGTACAACGCCAGCAGGACCTGCCACAGCGCGAGCAGCGCCATGAACGGCGTGGTGACCTCCTGCTGGCAGAGGGCCTTGAGTCCCCGCGTGGCGGCCTGTGACAGCCGCACGGCCACCTGCGCGCCACGGTAGGTCTGCACGGCCGGACGAGGCTTGTCCGTGGGCAGCTCCAGCGCATGCGGCGCGCCGTCGAGTTGCTGCTTCCACCACCCCAGCTGCTGCTCCATTACCTCGCCCTGGAGCCAGCTCCGTTGCCAGGCCGCGTAGTCCGCGTACTGGAGCGTCAGCGGTGGCAGGGGCGACGGCTCACCCTTCGAGAACGCGGCGTGGAGCGCCCTCAACTCCTCGACGAGGACGCGGTTGGACCAGCCATCCGAGACGATGTGGTGCAGCGTGACGAGCAACACGTGGCGCCGCGCGGACAGGCGCATCAGGGTGGCGCGCATCAGGGGCGCGCGCGTCAGGTCGAACGGGAGGAGCGCTTCCTCCAGGGCCCGTCGCCGGGCCTCCGCGTCCTGATCCGCATCCGGCAGGTGGCTCAGGTCCACCTGGGCCATGGACAGCTCCGCATGCGCGTGCGGATGCTGGACCGGCTCGCCATCCTCGCGCGCGTGGAACGTGGTGCGCAGGGCTTCATGGCGCTGGACGAGCGCCTGGAGGCCTTGAGCCAGCGCGGCTGCGTCCAGCGGTCCGTCGAGCCGCAAGGCGGCAGGGACGTTGTAGTGGACGCTCTCCGGGTTGAGCCGGTCGAGGAACCACAGCCGCTGCTGCGCGAAGGACAGCGGCAGCGGGCCGTTGCGAGGAACGGGCACCAGCGGTGGACGCCGTGCGCCCTGCTGAGCACGAGCGGCGGCTTCGATGCGCGAGGCCAGCGCCTCCACGGTGGGGGCTTCGAACAGCGTGCGCAGCGGAAGCTCCGCGCCCGTCTCCGCGCGCACCCGCGACACCACCTGCGTCGCGAGCAACGAGTGCCCACCCAGCGCGAAGAAGTCATCCTTCACGCCGACGCGGGGCACGCGCAGCACCTGCGCCCAGATGGCCGCCAGCTTCGCTTCCAGCTCCGTGCGAGGCGCTTCGTACGTGCTGCTGGCCGTCGGCGCTTCCGGTTCCGGCAACGCCTTGCGGTCCACCTTGCCGTTGACGTTGAGCGGCAGTGCCTCCAGCACCACCACCACGCCGGGCACCATGGCCTCCGGTAGGCGCTGACGCAGGTGTGCCTTCAGCGCGTCCACGTCCATCGTCTCGCCAGACTTCGGCGCTACGTACGCGACGAGCTGCTTCTCCGTGGTCTCGCCCCTCGCCACCACGATGGCTTCCTTCACCGACTCCACCTGTCGCAGCGCCGCTTCGATTTCACCCAGCTCGATGCGGAAGCCGCGCACCTTCACCTGGAAGTCGACGCGGCCCAGGAAGTCGAGCGTGCCGTCCGCAAGCCAGCGCGCCTTGTCGCCCGTGCGGTAGAGGCGCTCGCCCGGCGTGGACGCGAAGGGATGGGGGACGAAGCGCTCGGCGGTCAGCTCGGGGCGGTTCAGGTAGCCCCAGGCCAGGCCCTTGCCGCCCACGTACACCTCACCGGCGACGCCCACGGGCACCGGTTGCAGGTTCGCATCCAGCACATACGCGGTGGCGTTCGGGATGGGACGGCCAATGGACACCGGGCCCTCCACTCGCGCGTCCCGGTGCAGGGGCAGCGTGGTGGAGAAGGTCGTGTTCTCCGTCGGGCCGTAGGCATGAATGACCGTCGCGCCTTCAGGCAGACGGGCCAGGTGGTCGCGCATGCGGGGCCAGGGCATCACCTCTCCGCCCGCGAGGACCTGACGCACCTCCGCCAGGACGTCGCCCTGGTGCAGGACGAGTTGCTCGAAGAGCGCGGTCGTGAGGAACATCGCCGTCACGCGGTGGCGGCGAAGCTGTCCGCTCAGCTCCTCCAATGACAGGACATGCGGAGGCGGAAGGACGAGCTTCGCGCCGTGCAGCAGCGCGCCCCAGATTTCGAGCGTGGACGCGTCGAAGGCAACGGGCGCGAACTGAATCCAGACCTCGTCGGGCCCGAAGCGCATGAAGGTGCTGCCGAGCACCAGCCGGGTGATGCCCCGGTGCGGCACGCAGACGCCCTTGGGACGGCCGGTGCTGCCGGAGGTGAACATGATGTACGCCAGGGCTTCGCCGTCCACGCGGAGGTCGGGTGCATGCGTGGGCAACGCGGCGATGACGTCCCGCTGCGCATCCAGCCAGACACGACCCCCGGAGGCCGGCAGCAACGGCGCGAACGGCTGGTGGGTCACCGTCACGCGGACGTCCGCATCCTCCAGCAGGGCCGCGGTGCGCTCCACGGGCGCGTTGCGGTCCACGGGAACGAAGGCCGCGCCCAACTTGAGGATGGCGAGCATCGCCGTCACCAGCTCGAAGGAGCGCTCGACGGCGAGTCCGACGCGTGCACCCGGGACGATGCCCTGCGCGCGCAGGTGCCAGGCCAGTTGGTTCGCGCGCGAGTCCAGCTGGGCGTACGTCAGCGATTCATCCCCCAGCACGAGCGCGACCGCGTGAGGTGTGCGCTGGACCTGCCGGGCGAAGTGGACGTGGACGGGGATGTCCGTGGGGCTGGTGACGGCGGTGTCGTTCCACGCCACGAGGATGCGCTGGCGCTCGTCGCGGGTGAGGAGTGAGAGCTCGCCCAGGGGCTGATCAGGCTTCGCGGCCACGGCCTCCAGCAGCGTGCGCAGGTGCTCCACCATCCGGGCGGCGGTGGAGGCTTCGAACAGGTCCGTGCGGTAGCTGAGCGCGCCCCGCAGGCCTTGTGCTGTCTGTGCCAGTGCCAGGGTGAGGTCGAACTGCGTGGTCTGCTCGGTCTGCTCCAGGGGCAGGAGCCGCACCGGCTCGGAAGCACCAGGTCCGCTCGGCAGCACCAGCGGCTGCGTCGGCGCGTTCTGCAGCGCGAGCACGGCCTGGAAGAGCGGCGAGTGGCTCAGGCTTCGCTTGGGCTGAAGCTCCTCCACCAGCTTCTCGAAGGGCGCGTCCTGGTGTTCGTAGGCGGCGAGCGTGGTGGCGCGCACCTGGGCCAGCAGCTGGCGGAAGGTGGCTTTCGGGTCGACGTGCGTGCGCAGCACCAGCGTGTTGACGAAGAAGCCGATGAGCGCCTCCGTGTCCTCGTGCGTACGGCCCGCGATGGGCGAGCCCACCGAGACATCTTCCTGTCCGCTGTAGCGCGAGAGCAGCGCCTGCCATGCCGCCACCAGGGCCATGAAGAGCGTGACGCCTTCGCGTTGGCACAGCGCCTGGAGGGACTCCGACAGCGCTCCGGGCAACTGCACGGGCACCTGCGAGCCCTGGGGAGAGAGGACGCGCGGACGCGGCTTGTCGGTGGGCAGCTCCAGCAGTGGCGGCGCTCCGGCGAGCTGACCGCGCCAGTACGCGAGGTGGTGCTCCAGGACTTCATCCTTCAACCAGTCGCGCTGCCAGGCCGCGTGGTCCACGTACTGGACCGGCAGGGGAGACAGCGGCGACGGCTGGCCCGAAACCCGGGCGCCGTACAGCGCGGACAGCTCCCGCACGAGCACGCCCATGGACCAACCGTCGGAGACGATGTGGTGCATGTTCAGCCACAGCACGTGCTCTCCTGCGCCCAGGCGCAACAGCGAGACGCGCAGCAGCGGTCCCCGCTCCAGGTCGAACGGGCGCCGCGCCTCTTCACGCAGCCGCTCGTCCAGCGCTTCGCGGGAGACCTCGCCCGGCTCCACCACCTCCAGGGCGAAAGGCACTTCGTCGAGGATGACCTGGGCGGGCTGGCCCTCGTTCGCGACGAAGACGGTGCGCAGGGATTCGTGGCGGGCGATGAGCGCGGCGAAGGCCTGCTCCAACGCGGACACGTCCAGTGCGCCCTCCACGCGCAGGGCCAGGAAGATGTTGTAGGCGGCGCTGCCCGGCTCCAGCTGATCAATGAGCCACAGCCGCTGTTGGGCGAAGGACAGGGGCAGCGGGCCCGTGCGGGACATGGGCACGAGAGGCGGCGCGGGAGGCAGGGCCACCACGCCGCGCCTGCGCAGCTCGCGGAGGACCTCCTGGGCCCGGTGGTGAGCCTCCGCCCAGGTCAGGACCTGACCATCGTGCTCGACGGCGACCGCGTCGGGATGGCGCAGGGCCTGTGCCTGGAGGAGCCGGTGCAGGGAGGCATCCTCCGCCGTGGCCGCGCCGGTTTCGCTCCACGAGTGGAGCAGGAGCCCGCGCTCCTCGAGCGTGAGCATGGGCAGCGCGGAGAGGCGGCGCTCCGGTGCGTGGAGGGCGCCGGCCAGCAACGCGCGCAGGTGGCCCACCATGCGGCTGGCGGTCGAGGCATCGAAGAGGTCGGTGTTGTATTCGAGCAGGCCCTTCAGCCCGTCCGCGGTGTCGTTCAGCGCCAGGGTGAGGTCGAACTTCGCGGTGCCGCCCCGGGGCTCCAGCGGCTGGAGCTTGAGGCCCGTGCTCAGGGTCTCCGGCATGGGCGCGTTCTGGTACGCGAGCATCACCTGGAAGAGCGGCGGGCGGCGCGGGTCACGCTCCGGCCGGAGCGCCTCCACCAGCTTCTCGAAGGGCACGTCCTGATGCGCGTACGCACCCAGGGCCACATCGCGCACGCGGGCGAGCAGTTCGCGGAAGCTCGGGTCTCCGTCCAGCCTCGTGCGCAGCACCAGCGTGTTGACGAAGAAGCCGATGAGCCCCTCCAGCTCCGCCTGGTTCCGGCCCGCGATGGGCGAGCCCACGGAGACATCTTCCTGCCCGCTGTAGCGCGAGAGCAGCACCTGGAACGCGGCCAGCACCACCATGGAGGGTGTGACGCCCTCGCTCCGGCAGAGCGCCTGCATCGCGTCCGACAGCTCGCGAGGGAACTGGAAGGGCACCACCGCGCCACGGAAGGTCTGCGCCGCGGGACGAGGCCGATCCGTAGGCAGCTCCAGGGCCTTCGGCGCGCCGTGGAGTTGCTCGCGCCACCAGCCGAGCTGGGACTCCAGGGCTGCGTCGCGCAACCAGCCTCGCTGCCAGACGGAGAAGTCCGCGTACTGCATGGGCAGCGGCTTGAGTTGCGGCGTCCGGCCATCCGCGTGGGCGGCATACAGCGTGGTCAACTCCTGGAGGAGCACGCCCATGGACCAGGCGTCGGAGATGACGTGATGCATGGTGAGCAGCAGCAGGTGGTGCTGCGCGCTCATGCGCACCACGAGGACGCGCCAGAGCGGACCGGCTTCCAGGTCGAAGACCTGCCGTGCCTCTTCGTCGAGGATGGCGCTGAGCTCGCGCTCGGCATCAAGCAGGGTGCTCAGGTCCATCCAGCCCGCGGGCAGCGTGGGGGACGCGCTGATGACCTGGACGGGGCCGGATGCCTCTTCACGGAAGGTGGTGCGCAGGGATTCGTGGCGCTGGGACAGCTCTCGCAGTCCTCGTGCGAGCGCGGGCACATCGAGGGTGCCTTCGAGCCGCATGACGAAGGGGAGGTTGTACGCGGTGCTCGCGGGCTCCATCTTCGCGAAGAACCACAACCGCTGCTGGGCGAAGGACAGCGGCAGGCCGCCGTCGCGCGGCACCGGCTTGAGCGCGGGTACGGCCAGGGCAGGGATCACCGGGCCCTGGGACTCCAGTCGACGGGCGATGGCTTCCACGGTGGGGGCCGCGAAGAAGTTCGCGATGGACAGCTCCGCCTGGAACGCACGCCGGATGCGCGAGAGGATCTGCGTGGCACTCAGCGAGTTGCCGCCCAGGTCGAAGAAGTTGTCCTCGGCGCCAACCGTGCCCGTCTGGAGGACCTCTTCCCAGAGCGTGGCGAGCAACCGCTCCGTGTCCGTGCGCGGCGGGCGCGTCCGTGCGCGAGTCTGGAGGGTGGAGGGAGCGGGCAGGGCCTTGCGGTCCACCTTGCCGTTGGAGTTGAGGGGCAGGGCATCCAGCCGCCCCATGGCCGAAGGCATCATGAAGTCAGGCAGGCGCTGCTTGAGGAACGCGCGCAGCTCAGCCACGTCCAGGGACTCAGGAGCGACGACGTAGGCGACGAGGCGCTTGTCGCCGGGCACGTCCTCGCGGGCCATGACGACGGCCTCGCGCACCTCGGGATGAGCGCGCAGGGCGGCTTCGATTTCAGGCAGTTCGATGCGGAAGCCGCGCACCTTCACCTGCGCATCCGCGCGGCCCAGGAACTCCAGCACGCCGTCCTCACGCCAACGGCCGAGGTCGCCGGTGCGGTAGAGGCGCGCTCCGGGAGTGGAGGAGAACGGGTCGGGGATGAAGCGCTCCGCGGTGAGCGAAGGCTGGCCCACGTAGCCGCGCGCGAGTCCGTCTCCACCGATGAACAGCTCGCCCTGGACGCCCGGAGGAAGGGGCTGGCCGGAGGCATCCAGCACGTACACTTGCATGTTGCTGTGCGGGCGGCCCAGCGGGACGGAGGCGCCCACCTGAGAGGCATGCGTGAAGCGGTGGCTGCTGGCGAAGACCGTGGTCTCCGTCGGGCCATAGAAGGCGCTGACGGGGATGCCCAACTGCTCCAGCACGCGGCGCACGTGGGACGCGGAGATGACGTCACCGCCCGTGAGCACCTGGCGCAGGGAGCGCAGCGCGGGCAGGTGCGAATCCACCAGCTGGGTGAAGAAGCCAATGGTGAGCCACAGCGTCGTCACGCCGTGGTGCACCAGCACCTGCTCCAGTTCATGCGGATCCGTTGGAGGGTGCGCGGGGAATACGGCCAGCTTCGCGCCGTGCAGCAGCGCGCCCCAGACTTCGAAGGTGGAGGCGTCGAAGGCGAGGGGGGCCATCATCAACAATGTCTCGTCGGGCCCGAAGTGGGTGTAGTCGACGCCGAAGAGGGTGCGGAGTACGGCGGCGTGAGGCGTGCCGACACCCTTGGGCCTGCCGGTGGAGCCGGAGGTGAAGTCGATGTACGCAAGGCTCTGCGGCAGAGCGCTTCGCGGAGGTGCATGCGCGGGCAGCGCGTCGAGAGACAGCTCCTCCAGCACCACGGGCAACAGGCCTTCGTGGGGCAGGTTCGACAGGAGCGCGCGAGAGGTGACGAGGACGCGAGGCCGTGCGTCCTCCACCATCGCGGCCAGACGCGAGCGCGGATAGGCCGGATCCAGGGGCACGTAGGCCGCGCCCGCCTTGAGGATGGCGACAAGCGAGACGACCAGCTCCAGCGAACGCTCCAGGGCCACGGCCACGCGCGAATCCGTGTCCACGCCCAGCGAGCGCAGATGCCACGCAAGCCGATTGGCGCGTTCATCCAGCTGCCGGTAGGTGAGGCACGTATCACCGAACTCAACGGCGACCTTCTCCGGGAAACGGGCCACCACCTGCTCGAAGACTTCCGGAAGGGTGGAGTCGCGCGGGTATTCGGTCGCCGTCGCGTTCCATTCCACCAGCACCCGCTGGCGCAGCTCCGCCGTGAAGGGCATTACGGTGTCGCGTGGCTGTGCGACGGCGCGGGCCTCCCACTCGCGCGCGACGTCCTCCAGCGGAACCGTGGGCGCGGGCCGCGCACGGGCCTCCTGTGGCTTGAGCGGTGCCGGGACCGGCTGCCCCTTGCCCGCGAGCGCCTCGTCGATGAGACGGGCCACTGCGTCCAGCGTGGGAGTTTCGAACAGGCGCCGGAGGGGCAGCTCCACCGAGAATGCCTGACGGATCCGGCTGAGCGCCTGCGTGGCCAGCAGCGAATGTCCGCCCAGGTCGAAGAAATGATCATTCGCCCCGACGCGCGTCACGCCGAGCAGCTCCTGCCACAGCCCCGCCAGGCGCTGTTCGGTGGGCGTGCGAGGCGCCACGTACTCCCGAGAATCACCCCCCGCCAGGTCCGGAGCCGGCAGCGCCTTGCGGTCCACCTTGCCGTTGGTCGTGAGCGGGAGCGTGGCCAGCACCACCACGGCCGACGGCACCATGTACTCAGGCAGGGCGTCCTTGAGGGCCGCCCGCAGCGCGCTGCTGTTGGAGTCAACGCCGTCGCGAAGCACGACGTAGCCCACCAGCCGCTTGCCGCCGGGCCCGTCCTCGCGCGCTACCACCACCGCGTCCCGCACGGGCGGCAGCTTCGCCAGCGCGGTCTCCACCTCACCCAGTTCAATGCGGAAGCCACGCACCTTCACCTGCGCGTCCGCGCGGCCCACGAACTCCAGCGTGCCGTCCTCGCGCCAGCGCACCACGTCGCCCGTGCGGTACAGCCGCGCCCCGGCCTCACCGGAGAAGGCATCCGGCACGAAGCGCTCGGCCGTCAGCGCGGACCGGCCCGCATAGCCTCGCGCCACGCCCACGCCGCCCAGGTGCAGCTCGCCCTTCACTCCCACGGGCACGAGCCCGCCCCGGGCATCCAGGACGTACGCGCGCACGTTGGCCAGCGGTCGGCCGATGGACGGCACACGCCCGTCCGCCGTGCACTCGGTGAGCGTGGCCATGACGGTGGCTTCCGTGGGGCCGTACGTGTTGATGAACACGCGGCCCGGAGCCCACCGCGCCACCACTTCCGGAGGCAGCGCTTCACCGCCGGAGATGACGGTCCGCAGCGCGGGCAGTCCTTCAGAAGCCGTGGCCGCGAGCGTCGCGGGCGTGAGGCTGATGACCGTCAGGGCCTCGTCGCGCAGCAGCTTGCGCAGCGGCTCGCCGGGCATCAGGTCTTCCAGCGGTGCCAGCACCAACGTGGCCCCGCTGCACAGCGTGGTGAAGATCTCCTCCACCGACAGGTCGAACGAGAGGCTGGCGAATTGGAGGACGCGGCTGCCCGGGCCGATGCCGTAGGCCGGGGCCTCATGCGCGACCAGGTTGCACACGCCACGGTGCTCGATGGCGGCCCCCTTGGGCATGCCCGTGCTGCCAGAGGTGTAGAGCACGTAAGCGAGATTCCGGGGCCCCACGCCGGACGCCGGAGCCAGCACGCTCTCCCCGGCGAGCCCGTCCCGCTCCACATCGAGGCACAGCGCACGGGAGCGCTGCGCCTCAGGGAAGCGCTCCAACAGTGGACCCTGCGTCACCAGCACGGAGGCTCCGCTGTCCTCCAGCATGAAGGCCAACCGCTCCCGAGGCAGCATCGGATCCACGGGCACCCACGCACCGCCCGCCTTGAGGATGCCAAGCAATCCCACGGCGACGTCCAGTGAGCGCTCCACGCTCAAGGCCACCCGGGCCTCAGGCCCCACGCCCCGGCGGCGCAGCGCATGCGCGAGCTGGTTCGCGCGGGCATCCAGCTGAGCGTACGTGAGCGCCTGTCCCAGGAACCGCACGGCCACGGCCTCGGGCGTGCGCTGCGCCTGCGCCTCGAAGAGCGTGTGCAGGCAACGGTCCTCCGGGAAGGGCGCGGCTTCACCAGCCCACTCGCGCCGGACCCGCGTCGCTTCGGCCAAGTCCATCAAGGGCAGCTCGGAGACGCGCCGGCCCGGATCCGCGACCACGCCTTCCAGCAGCGTGCGCAGGTGCGCGAGCAGCCGCTGGATGGAGCCGGGGTCGAAGAGGTCCGTGTTGTACTCCGCCGTGAGGCGCATGCCCTGCGGCACCTCCATGGCGATGAGCGACAGGTCCGTCTTGCTGGTGCGGTTGTCCACCGGCTGCGCGTCCAGGACGAGCCCCGGCAATCGCAGCGGCGGCAGGGGCGCGTTCTGCAGCGTCAGCGCCACCTGGAAGAGGGGATTCACGCTCAGCTGGCGCTCCGGCTTCAGCGCGTCCACCAGCTTCTCGAAGGGCACGTCCTGGTGCGCGTAGGACTCCAGCGTCGTCTCGCGCACGCGGCCGAGCAGCTCGCGGAAGGACGGCTGGCCGGACAGGTCCGTGCGGAAGGCCAGGTAGTTGGTGAACAGGCCGATGAGCCCTTCCAACTCGGCGCGGCCACGGCCGGCCACGGAGGTACCCACCACCACGTCCTGCTGGCCGCTGTAGCGCGACAGCAGCACCTGGAAGCCCGCGAGCAGCACGCCGAAGAGCGTGTTGCCCTCCGCGAGCGCGAGCGCCTTCAGCGACTCCACGAGCGCGACGGGCAGCACCGCGTTGATGCGCGCGCCGCGCCCGGAGAGGACCGCGGGGCGGGGCCTGTCGGTGGGCAGCTCCAGCACCGCGTCCGGATCCAACCGCTCGCGCCAGAAGCCCAGGTGCGACTCCAGCACGTCACCGCGCAGGAACTCGCGCTGCCAGGCCGCATAGTCGGCGTACTGCATGGGCAGCGGGGCCAGCGGTGACGGCTTGCCTTCCGCGAGCGACGGGTACAGCGCGCTCAGCTCGCGCACCAGCACGCCCATGGACCAGCCGTCCGTGATGATGTGGTGCAGCTTGAGCAGCAGCACATGCTCCAGCGCATCCAGCCGATACAGCACGGTGCGCAGCAGCGGTCCCTTCTCCAGGTCGAACGGCTGGCGCGCCTCGTCGGTGATCAGCCGGATGGCCTCCGCCTCACGCTCCGACGCGGGCAGCGACTGGAGGTCCACCAGGGGCAGCGCGAGCTCCAACGCGGGCGCGATGTGCTGCAGCGGCCGGCCGTCCTGTTCGACGAAGGTGGTGCGCAGCGGCGCGTGACGCCGCACCAGCGCCTGGAGGCTGGCGTGCAGCACGGCCACGTCCAGCACGCCGGAGAACCGCACGCGGACCGGGATGTTGAAGGCGGCGCTGCCAGGGCTCAGGCGGTCCTGGAACCACATGCGCTCCTGGCTGAAGGACACCGGTGCATGCGTGGGCCGGACCTTGCCGCGCAGCAGCTCCGCCAGCCGCGCGCGCTTCTGCTCCGGGGTCATCCCCGCGCCGTTACCTTCTGTTTCAAATGTCCTCATGTTTCGAGAATAACTGGTCAGCGAGGGGCACTGGGTGAAACAGACCCTCGGCGATATTCCCGATTATTTCCGACGCAGCGCACTCGACAGAGCGCGTCGTGCGGGTGGGGAGACGAGGCCTCGAAGCGGGGCATTTTGCCCCGGGCCTTCAGTCATCCCGCAAAAGAACAAAGTCAGCGATTGGGGACGGCCCGGGTGCCGGGCCGTCCCAAGGGTCCGCGTTACTTCTTGCCGGCCGGTGTGCCCGCGCCAGGCGCGGGAGTCGCGGGAGGCGCGCCCGGTCCGGGCACCGGCTCGGTGCCGGGCGGCGGCGGCTGGCCGTGGGGGACGATGGTCTCCTTCGGGCCGGATTCGAGCTCCGACTTGACCAGCTTGAAGTCCACGCGCCGGTTCTTCGCGCGGCCGAGCGCCGTGTCGTTGGTGGCGATGGGCCGGTCGAACCCGAAGCCCTGCGACGTGAGGCGCTTGCGGTCGATGCCCTTCTTCGTCAGGTACTCGAGCACCGACTTCGCGCGCCGGTTGGACAGGTCCACGTTCAGCGCACGCGAGCCCTTGTTGTCCGTGTGCCCTTCAATCTGCACGGGCCCCAGCGTCGGGTTCTTCGCGAGCACCGTCGACACCTCGTCCAGCAGCGGGTACGACTGCTTCTGGATGACCGCGGAACCCGTCTCGAAGAGGATGTTGCCCTTGATGCGGATGCGGTCCGACTCCACCACCACGTAGGGCGGAGCGTCGTACGGGCAGCCGTTGTTCTCGGGCGGACCGGCGACATCGGGGCAGTCGTCCTCGCCGTCCGGAATCTCGTCGAAGTCCGTGTCCGGGCAGCCGTCGAAGTCCTTCAGGCCGGGCACCAGGGGGCACTTGTCCAGCGGGTCGATGACGCCGTCGCCGTCGGTGTCCTTGTCCGGCTCCACCGGGCAGCCCTTGTTCTCCTTGGGGCCGGGCTTGTTGGGGCACATGTCGTCGCCGTCCGCCACGCCATCGCCGTCGTTGTCCGGATCCGGGCAGCCGTCGAAGTCCTCGAAGTCGTCCTTGTCCTCGGGCTGCGTGGGGCAGCGGTCGCGCACGTCGGGCACGCCGTCGCCGTCGGAGTCCGGGCCCTCGTCCTTGAAGGTCTTGTCGTAGCGCAGCGCCAGCATGACCCGCAGGGCCTCACGGCCGTAGCCGGTGGTGACGTTGAGGCCGCGGCCCACGTCCAGCTCCACGCCCCAGTCGCCCCACACCTTGGCGCGGGCGCCCACCAGCAGCTCCCACGGAGACTTGAGCGAATCCGCCTGGTCGAAGTTGAAGGGGCGCGCCAGCGGCGTGCGCAGGTGCATTTCCGCGGTGGCCTTCACCTCTCGCAGCCGGCTGATGTCCGGCAGGTCCACGATGCCGCCCGCGCCCAGCGTCAGCTCGTCGTCCACGCGCAGGTTGAGGTACTGCGCCGCGGGGCGCAGCAGCACGCCCGCGTTGCCCAGCACGCGCACGGGCCCCAGCTTCTTCTCAATGGCCAGGCGCGGTGCGAACACCACGCCGCTCTCACCCGTGAAGCTCTGCGCGCTGCCGGTGGGCAGCCGCACCTCCGCCACCAGCGCGAGCCCCAACGGGAAGCGGTCCGGATTCAACAGGCTCACGCGCGGCAGCACGCGGATGTCGCCCAGCGTGGTGCCGCTGACGCCCGCGGCGCCAGGGAAGTCCGGCGCGTTCAGCGCGTCACCCAGCAGCGAGAAGTTGTCGCCCTGGATGAGCGTGACGGGCAGGTCCACGCCCAGCTCCAACCGCTCCAGCAGCTGGTAGGAGAACAGCAGGTGCGCGTCCAGCCGGTACGGCAGCAGGTTCCCCAGCTTCTCGTCGCCCAGCTTCAACGCGAGGATGCGCCAGTTGAAGTCGAAGAGCAGAGCGCCCCGGTAGCTGCCCACCGGTTCCACGGTGGCGCCTTCCAGGCCGATGCCGCTGGACTGCGCGGCCGTCGGTTTCACCGGGACGGCGTCGAAGCCTCGGGAGAAGGGGTCTGGTTGAGCGTGGGCCGCTGCCGTGGTGAGCAGCAGGCCCAGGAGCGCGAGTCGCAGGGCCGCGCCGCACGCGGACCGGCTCCACGAAGGTTCGGAGTCGGGGCATTGCATCCTGAGGCTCTTAGCACCCACCTCCCCCCGCCGGAAGAAAACCCACCCTCGCGGTGTGAGCTACAGCCCCATGCCATTTATACAAACCCCGATCATCTCGGATCCGCCGTGTGTCTTGTTGCATACGACACATTTCACGCGGGACCCCAGGGTTCCCGGCGCGCGTGACGCTGTGCGAGCAGCGAGAAGAAGGGCCATGAAACGCTGGCTCCTGTGGGGATGTGTCCTGGTGGCGGGCTGTGGCACCCGCGAGGCGAATGTGCGGCGCGACGCGCTGCACGCCGCGCCCGCGAACACGGTCGTCTTCGAAGGCAGCTGTGACGCGTCCGGCGCGGTGGAGCTGGGCCAGGGCCTGTTCGTGGTGGCGGACGACGAGGACAACATCCTGCGCGTCTACGATGCGCGGAAGGGAGGCCGTCCGCTGCGCACGGTGGACTTGTCGCCGTCGCTCGACCTGCCGGTGAAGAAGAAGCCGCCAGAGACGGACATCGAAGCGGGCTCGAGGCTGGGCAACCTGGCCTTCTGGCTGACGTCGCACGGCCGCAACAGCTCCGGCAAGAAGCAGCCCGCGCGCCTGCGCTTCTTCGCCACTGGCGTGGAAGACCCCGAGCACGTGCAGCTCGTAGGGCAGCCGTACACGCAGCTGTTGGAGGACCTGCTCGCGGACGCCCGGCTCGCGCCGTACGGGCTCGCGCAGGCGGAGCCGCTGCCGCCCAAGGAGCCGGGTGGGCTCAACATCGAAGGCATGACGGCGATGCTGGACGCGCCCGGGATGCTGATTGGTTTCCGCAGCCCGCTGACGCAAGGCAAGGCGTTGGTGGTGCCGCTCTTGAATCCGGAGGCGGTGGTGCGCGACGGCGCGACCGCGCGCTTCGGTGAGCCCCGGCTGCTTGAGCTGGGCGGATTGGGCATCCGCTCGCTGTCGTCGTGGCGGGGGCGCTACCTCCTCATGGCGGGGGCCACCGCCTCCGAGGCGAAGTCACGCCTGTTCACCTGGAAGGGCGGAGCCGACGCGCCGGTGCCGGTGACGTCGGTGGACCTGTCCGGCGTGAATCCGGAGGCGTTCTTCACGCCCGACACGTCGGAGGACATCCTGCTGCTCAGCGACGACGGCACCGTGCAGGTGGACGGCGTGGAGTGCAAGCGCCAGAAGGATCCGGCGCTCAAGCGCTTCCGCGGCGTGTGGACGGCGTTGCCGGAAAGCCCCTGAGCGCCGGAAGGGCGCGCGGACGTCAGCGCTCCATGAACCCCGACGCCGGGACAATCTGCACGGCGTCCGGACGCACCGGCAGCTTCTGCTGGATGATGAGCTCATCCAGCTTGAGCAGCTCCGGCGGCTTGGGCGACGCGTAGGTGATGGGCGAAGGCGCGCCGGACTTCAGCTTCTCCGCCAGCCCCTGCGCATCCTCCGTGACGTACACGAGCGCCAGCTTCTCCGGCGCCAGCTGCCGTTTGACGGCGGCCTGCACGGACTCCGGCGTCATCGTCGTCAGCGCGGAGCGGTAGGCGTTCAGGAAGTCAGGCGTGCCGTAGTAGAGCGAGTCGATGGCGAAGCCCAGCCGCCGCTGGTCGGTCTGCTCCCACAGGCGCGTGTAGCCCTGGAGGAAGCCGCGCACCAGGTTGAAGCGCTCCGGGGTGAGCGGCTCCTTCGACATGCGCTCCAGGAAGAACACCGCGCCGCGCGTGGCGAACACGCCGTTGGCGGGCACCACGGGGCGCAGCCAGATGGACACGTCCTGCTGGGTGCGCACCAGGTTGGTGCGGTTGAAGGTGCCGTTGCCCCGGTCCTCGATGAAGTGCTCGGCGTAGGCGTAGTCGCCGTAGTTGAGGCCGCGCTGCTCGCGAAGCTCGTTGAAGAGCACGCCGATGAACTGGCGGTGCTCGCCCAGGTTCGACAGCGCGAACGCCACCGGGAAGAAGTCCGGGTCACCCCGGCGCATCGGCGTGACGAAGCCCATGCTCACGGCGGTGGAGAGCGTGGGCTTCTGGAGGATGAGCGTGCGCCCCGCGGAGGACTTCACGGTGGGCAACTCCACCCGGGGCGCGCCCTTGGCGGGCAGCGCGCTCAGGCGCGAGGTCATCGTCTGCTGGAGGTTCGCGTCCACGGGGCCCGCGAGCCCGATGACGAGCCGGTCCTGCGTGAAGACGCGGCGCGCGTGCGCCTTCACGTCCTCCAGCGTGAGGGACTGGAGCCCCTGCACGGTGCCGCCGGTGTAGTGGGCGTACGGGTGCCCCGCGTAGAGCAGCGCGTCCAGGCCCACCTTGCCGAGCGTCTCGTCGTCCTCGCTGCGCAGGCCGTTGCGCACGGCATTGAGCGCGTTGGCGCGCAGGCGCTCGAACTCCGCGGGGTCGAAGCGCGGCTGGAGCAGCGTGTCCGTGAAGAGCAGCAGGAACGCGGGCAGGAAGTCCTGGTGGACGCGGCCGGAGAGGGTGGTCATCTCCTTGTCGGTGAAGACCTTGAGCTCGGCGGCCATGGGGTAGAGCGCTTCCAGCAGCTGCGCGGCGGTGAGCCGCTGCGTGCCGCCCTCCGCCATCAGCTTCGCGGTGAGGGCGGTGAGGCCCTCCTTGCCCTTCGGGTCGTCGATGGAGCCCGTGTGGAAGACGAGCCGCAGGCTGACGATGGGCGTGTCCGCACGGGCCTGCACCACGAGGTGCATCGGCGGCGGCTCGTTCAGCGGCACCGCGGGCACGGAGCCCGGTTCGGGAGGCGGTGTGGGAGTCGGGGTCGGGGGCGGTTCCCCGGGAGGCTTGTGGTGGGCGCAGCCGGCGAGGGACAGCGCGGCGGCCAGGACGAGCGACACGATGGCGCGGGTCTTCATCACGGCGTCCCTCCGGCGGCGACGGCCTTGGGGGTGAGGGTGAGGACGGTGAGGTTCTTGTCCTCGAGGTACTTCCTCGCGAACAGGGTGATCTGCTGGGGCGTCACGCTGCCCAGCTGTTTCAGATAGCTGGCGAGCGCGTCGGGGCGGCCCATCACGCCCGCGTAGAGGGCCAGGTCGATGGCCACGTCGCGCGGCGTCTCCAGGTCCATCAGCAGGCCGTAGCGCAGGTGGTCCTGGATGGCCTTCAAGCGCACGCCGTCCACCGGGGCGCCGGCCACGGCCGTCACCTCGCGGCGCAGCACGGCGTCCACGTCGGCGCGGAACTTCTCGTCCTGCAACGTGGCGTCGATGGGGAACAGGTACGGGTCGCGGTGGGGCGTGGTGTAGACGTTCAGCGACTCGACGTACTGCTTCTCCAGCACCAGCTCCTTGTACGCGGGGCTGGTGTCGCCCACGAGGTACTCGGCGAGGATGGTCTGGATGGCGGCGTCGGCCGTGTCCGCGCGGGCGGCGGGCGTGTGCCACGCGAGCACGTGGCGCGGCTGCGTGGGCTGCGGCCAGTCCACGTGGACGGTGCGCTGACTCGTCTGCGGGGGCTCGGTGGGGATGATGACGCTGGTGGGCTGGCGCTGCCATCCGCCGTAGGCCTTGGTCACCTGCGAGACGACCTGCGCGTCGTTGAAGTCACCCACGATGAAGAGGGTGGTGTTGGCGGGCGTGTACCAGCGCTCGAAGAACGAGCGGCTGTACGCGTACGCCTTGGGCATCGCCTGGATGTCTTCGTAGAAGCCCAGCGTGGTGTGCTGGTACGTGTGGCGGGTGAAGGCCGTCTTCGCCAGGGCCTCCTCCAGCTTGAGGTCCGGGCCCGCGGCGTTCTTGTGGTACTCGCCCAGGACGGCGAGCGCCTCCGTCTGGAAGGCTGGCTCGGAATACTCCAAGTTCTGGAAGCGGTCGGCCTCCAGCGCGATGAGTTTCTCCAGGCCGGCGGTGGGGCCGTACACCTGGTACACGGTGATGTCGTCGGTGGTGAACGCGTTGTCGTCGAAGCCGAAGCCGCCGAGGATTCGCTCGCGCTGGCCCTCCGGGTTCGCCTTGGTCCCCTTGAACATCATGTGTTCGAAGAAGTGGGCGAAGCCGGTGCGGCCGGGCTCCACCTCGTTGCGCGAACCCACGCGCACGGCGGTGACGTACGCGACGATGCCGGGAGAGTTGAACGGCACGCGCACCACGGTGAGGCCGTTGGGCAGGCGCGTGGTGTTCAGTGTGTAGGGGAAGAAGCGGGAGGCGTCAGGAGGCTGCTGCGCGGACGCCGGCAGCGCCGGCATCATCAGGAGCAGCAGCAGGAGGGGCAACAGGCGGCGCATGCGCGGACCCTTTCGGTGCTGGGAACGCGCGGGACGTTACGCCGGAGGTAGGCCAGGGGTGGGTGGCTTTCTGTCGGCGCATGTCACCTGTGCGCCAGAGCCACGCCTCACAGGGTGATGACGATCTTCCCGAAGTGGCCGCCGGACTCCATGTACTGGAGCGCTTCGCGAGCCTGGGCGAAGGGGAAGACGCGGTCGATGACGGGCCGGGTCTGTTCCTGGGACATGGCCTTGAGCATGTCCTCGAACATCTCGCGGCTGCCCACGTAGGTGCTGACGACGCGCAGGTGTTTGGCGCTGGTGGCGGTGGTGTCCGGCTTGCCGGGGGCGCCGGTGAGCAGGCCGATGAGCGCGATGTGGCCGCCCTCCTTGGTGGCCGCGATGGAGCGGGGCAGCGTGCCCGCGCCACCGACCTCCAGCACATGGTCCACGCCCTGGTTGCCGGTGAGGGTGAGCACCTCCTGTTCCCAGTCCGGCGTCTGGCGGTAATTGATGAGCCACTGCGCGCCCAGCTGTTTCGCGCGCTGGAGCTTGTCATCCTGGCTGGAGGTGATGAGGACGCGGGCCCCGAGGATGCGGGCGAACTGGAGGGCGAAGATGGAAACGCCGCCGGTGCCCTGCGCGAGCACGGTCTGCCCGCGCTTGAGGCCACCCTGGGGGACGAGCGCGTTCCAGGCGGTGACGGCGGCGCAGGGGAGGGTGGCGCCCTCCTCGTAGGAGAGCCAGTCCGGCAGGAGCACCAGCCCTTCGGCGTCCACGCAGACGTATTCAGCGAGGACGCCGGGGACGCCGCCACCGAGCGCGTGGGCGACCTTCTCCGGGGTGCGTTCGCCGTCGGTCCAGACCTGGAAGAAGGTGGGGGCGACGCGGTCGCCGACCTTCACGCGGGTGACGCCGGATCCCACGGCGACGACCTGGCCGGCGCCGTCGGAGCAGGGGATGAGGGGGAGCTTGAGGCCGGGGTAGGTGCCGCGGGCGATGATGAGGTCGCGGTAGTTGAGGGAGACAGCGTGGATGCGGACGAGCGCCTGGCCGGGGCCCGGTTGGGGCTGGGGCGCGTCCACGAGGGTCCAACTGGAGGAGCCGGTGGGGGTGTGGAGCTCGTACGCCTGCATGGGGGGACTCCGGAAGGAAGGGGCTGCCTGTGGGGCAGGCAGGGGAGGGAATGTCGCAGGAGTGACCGCCGTGCCTTCAGGAGGATTGACGGAGGGCGTTCAGCGGTTAATGTAGGACGGGTGCGGAGCAGCTGGGGCCGCATGACGTACATCGAACCGGGGGCGACCTGGCTTCGACGGGGGCAATGACGTTCGAGACGCGTGCCGAGCTTGTTGGGTGCTCGTAAAACTGCCGACAACATCACAAAAGCCAACGACAACGTTGAGCTCGCGCTGGCTGCCTAATTAGCAGTCTTTAGTGCGCGGTCCCCCTGCTCTCGGTCCGTGGGGTGGGGATGGGCCGTCATAATGCGGACTGGTCGCCAAGGGTGCCTGGGCCCGAGGTGACGAGATCTTTCCAGGACCGGCATCAGGTATCCCGTCCGTGGGAGCCCTGGTGACGTAGCAAATCGCGGACTACGCACGTAGGGTCGAAGAGCCGACGGCTTTCGGACGAGGGTTCGATTCCCTCCGCCTCCACAGTGAAAGAGCCTGGCAATCCAGTACGGGTTGCCAGGCTTTTTCTTTGGCTGCGTTTCCGCATGGGCCCTCAGCGGTGAGCGTCAATGTAGTTGTCGCGTGAAAGGGTTCAGCCGATGCGCTTTAGTTCCTGCACTTCCTGTGAGGGGTTGAGGCGCACGCGGACTGGATCATCGACCTGGGGCCAGGCGCAGGCCACGCCGGCGGGCGGATCGTGTTCGAAGGCACCCCGGCCCAGCTGGTCGCGAAGCCTTCAACCCTGACCGGCAAGCACCTCGCGGCGTACGTTGGCTGACCGGTGTCGCGGGCCCGTGGGCTCCGCGTGGGGTACCGGGCAGCGGCCCCCTCCTCTGCCTGGCAGGGATGGCATGGCGTCCCTCGCACCGAAGCACGCGCTGCCGGCCGCGGCATGCCTTCGCGGCCCTGCGTGCCGAGACGACGGGACAGCCTGTGCTCTCCCGCTCGAAGGCGATGCCGTACTTGCAGGTGCGGATCCCCACCCCGAGCTTGAAGTGCACGAGCAAAGGGAGACGGGCGATGGAGATCAAACCCCAGGCCATGGCGATACCCAGGTCGACGGACCACCTCGAGAAGGGAAAGTACGGTCCCATCTTCCCGAAGACCCCCGCCTGTTATGGCTTCACGATCGTCGCCAACGTCAAGCCGGGGCGCGCCGATACGCTGCGCGGCTACGGCCAGAGTCTGGCCGAAGCGCTCAAGGGCGCCCCTGACCTTCTCGCACCGCTCAAGCTCCACTACCTCCGCTGGGTGCTCTTCGATGACGACACCCGGTTCATGTATCAGGGCATCTTCGATACCGACTTCGACAAATACACCGAGGACGCGGTCGTTCTCTTCACGAAGTCAGGCATCAATACCGCCTTCGAGAACCTCGAGGGGTTTCCCCTGGACTGGAAGACCAACGCGCCTGCGTTCGTCAAGTTCCTCCGGGACCATCAGTGCACCAGCTTTCTCGAATACGGCGAGTATCCGTACTTCACGAGCGATGAGATCAAGAAGGCCCTGAAGCTCAAGGCCTCGTTCACCGAGATGCTCGAGCAGATGCAGTAGGGACCTGTCATGAGCGAGCCATCCGGGCGGACCTACAACCAGAACCACGCGCCGAGGAAATACTCGAGGAGCCATCGGCGGGTCAGCGTCTACACGTCCTGGAGCTACCCCGGAGAAGCCAATCGCAACCCCGCCGAGATGGACAATCGGTTCTCGACGATGACCGAGGTCCGCCGGGTGCTCTGGCCCAACTATGAGTCCCCGCAGTGGGCGGATCCGCGGAGGTTCCAGCAGGGAATCGCGGGCTCCCTGGAGCTCTTCTTCTGGGCGTGGGTGAAGTTCCAGCAGGTCATCGAAGAGGTCACCGGGCACAAGGTGCCCATGTTCCAGCGGGTCGACCAGGCGGGCTTCCCCCTGCCGCTCGACGAGCGGGTCCTCGCGGATGCGGACACGCTGCTCGTCTTCGGGCTGGACCACGATGTCACCGAACAGGTGGCCGCCCCGGAGGAGATAGAAGCGGTCCGCGCATTCCTCGAGCGCGAAGGCACCTGTCTGGTGATGGGCCCGCACCACGACGTCGGGCACTCACCGGACCTGGACGAGCGCGCCCTGGAATACGCCCACCACGGCGACGCGCTGGTGCCGCGTCAGCAACGCTTCGGCGGCTATACGCGCTCATTGATGAAAGGGCTGGGAATCCCCGTGGAGAATCGCTGGGGTCTCCGTCCCGCCGTCGTTGAAGGAACGAACCGGAGCGTCCCGCTGACGGTGATGTCGGACCTGGACACGCGCGGCTGGCTTACCGGGGTCCAGAACTTCAACTTCCACATGCACCTGCCGCACTACGCGGTCACCCAGGAGGATTCCCGTTCGGCTCGCGTCCTGGCGAAGCAGCCCATCGACCGGACCCGGCCCCATCCGTTCACGAACGCGGGAAACACCGAGTTCAATGCGCTGGTGTGGATGCCGCCGGGCGACGGCAGGGCCGGCGATGTACTGGTGGCTGATTCCACCATCTTCAGCACCTTGTTCGGGGCGGACGAGAGCCTCGTGCGCTTCTGGAAGAACCTCGCCACGGCCCATTGAGATGCTCGAACTGGACGACATCCAGAGCGGAGTGCTGCGGCCCCGGCCGTCTCCGTACGTCGCGACCTACATCCTCTTGCGCATCGACGAACGGAGCGCGGGACGGGAGTTGATGAGGCGGCTCGGCTCGGTGGTGACCACGGCCGGCCATCCGAGCAGCCCGATGAGTGACGGCGGGCTCGGCGTCGCGCTCACGTATCACGGGCTTGAGGCGCTGGGTGTACCGCAGGACTCCCTGGACAGCTTCGCGTGGGAGTTCCGGCAGGGCATGGCCGCCCGGGCGAAGGCCCTGTACGACGACGGTGAGAGCAGCCCCGAACACTGGGAACCTCCGCTGGGAACGAGCGAGGTTCACGTCGTGTTGACAGCGCTTTCGCCGGATCAGGCCCGGCTCGAAGCCGCGCTGGACCGCGCGCACACGGCTCTGCGGGAGCTTGGCGGCATCCAGGCCATCTGGCGTCAGGATTGCCACGCACTGAGCACGGGCAAGGAGCCGTTCGGGTTCAGGGACGGCATCAGCCATCCGGCCGTCGAGGGGAGCGGCATTCCAGGGAGCAATCCCCATGAGGCGCCGCTCAGGTCGGGCGAATTCGTCCTCGGCTACCCTGATGAGACGGGCGGCGTACCTCCGATGCCCCGGCCTGACGTCCTGGGGCGCAATGGAACGTACGTCGCCTTCCGCAAGCTTCATCAGCGGGTGGCCGCGTTCAGGCAGTACCTGAAGAACGCCGCGAACAGCCCGGAGGACGAGGAGGTCCTGGCAGCGAAGATGATGGGGAGGTGGCGGAGCGGCGCGCCGCTGGCGCTGTGCCCCTACCATAACGCTCCCGGCCTGGGCGCCGATGCGTCGCGCAACAATGACTTCCACTATTCAGATGACCCGACCGGATACAAGACGCCTCGCGGGTCGCACATCCGGCGAACGAACCCCCGCGACGCGTCTGTCGCTGGCGTGGTCAGGCTCCATCGGATGATCCGGCGCGGAACCGCCTACGGCCCCGAGCTGCCCGACGGAGTCCTCGAGGACGATGGCGCCGAGCGAGGGTTGATGTTCGCCTTCATCGGCGCGCACCTCGGACGGCAGTTCGAGTTCGTGCAAGCGGAGTGGGCCAACGGCGGTGACTTCCTGGGGCTGGGCGACGCGAAGGACCCCGTCGCTGGCGCGCACGACGGAGCGGGCGCCTTCTCCTTCCCGAACCGGCCCATCCCCAGGCGTCTGCAGGGCCTTCCGCGGTTCGTGGTCACGCGCGGAGGCGAGTACTGCTTCATGCCCGGGCTGCGCGCGCTGCGGTGGCTGGCGGAGCTCCGGACATGAATGGTTCAGCGCCCATGGACGTCGTGGTCATCGGTGCCGGACCCGCGGGACTGCTCGCGGCGCTCCGCGCTGGCGACCTGGGCGCCCGGACCGCCCTGGTCACCCGCGACGCGTTCGGCGGCATGGCGGCCCACGACGGACCGGTTCCGGTGAGGACGCTGGCGCAGGCGGCGCGGTTGCTCCGCGACGCCCGGCAACTGGGGCGCTATGGCATCGCGGTGACAGAGCCCGTGCTGGACTACGAGCGGCTGCTCAAGCGCGTGCGCGAAGTGGCCGGCGACGTTCGCACTCACGCGGCCCTGCGTGAGCAGATCGCCGCGGCGGGGGTCACCGTGCACGAGCACGTCGGCGCCGCGCGCTTCGTGGACCCGCACACCCTCGAAACCCAGCGCGGGCTCCGGTTTCGAGCGGAGAAGTTCATCCTCTGCACCGGTGGCGTGAGCCGGCGCCTCCCCATCCCGGGATTCGAGCTCACGAAGACCCACAGCGATGCGTGGAGCCTGACCACCGTTCCGCCGTCGATGGTGGTCGTCGGCAGTGGCGCCACGGGAGTCCAGGTGGCGTCGGTCTTCGCCGCGTTCGGCACACAGGTTCAGCTCTTCGAGGCGGGAGCACGCATCCTGCCGACCGAGGACGAAGACGTGTCCGCCGCCGTCGCGGAGTCCTTCCGTCAGGCCGGTATTGTGGTGCGCGAGGCCTTCGGCACGATTGAACGCTTCGAAACGATGCCAGGGGGCGTGCGGATGGTCTTCTCCAGGGACGGCGTGCGAGACAGCGCCGAGGCCGCGCTCGTCGTCGTCGCCGTGGGCTGGAGGGCTGACACCTCTGCGCTCAACCTCGCGGCCGCGGGCGTCGAGACCGACTCGCGGGGTTTCGTACGCGTCGATGCCCAGCTGCGCACCTCCGTGCCGCACATCTTCGCCGCCGGAGACGTGACAGGGCGCCGGATGCTGGTCCCCCAGGCGTTGCAGGACGGGTTCGTCGCGGGCTCCAACGCGGCACGAGCACCGATGATCTCCGTCACGGACGAGGTGTGTCCGATTGGCAGCTTCACCGATCCCGAGTACGCGCAGGCGGGCCTGACCGAAGCGAAGGCACGTCAAGCGCACGACGTCGTGGTGGCGGTGGTCCGCTTCGACTCGACGACGCGGACCCTCATCGATGGTCGAACGACCGGGTTCTGCAAGCTCATCGTCGACCGCGCCACGCGGAAGCTCCTCGGCTGCCACGTGGTGGGTGAGCGGGCGGTCGATCTGGTCCAGACCGCGGCGATCGCCATCGCCGCGGGGATGCGGGTGGAGGAACTGGCTCGAGTTCCGCTCTCGTTCCCCACCTATACCGGCGTCCTGGGTCGTGCGGCGGCCATCGCCGCCCGCCAGCTCCAGGTCGACGTGGACCGGGCTCGCCTCGCGGAGCTGCTTTGACTCAGCGTGGCCGTTCGGCCAGCACGAACGGGCGCAGCCGGTGTCCGTCGGGGTCCTCGACCACGAACGTGAACCCGAACGGCATGTCCGTGGGCGGAGTCTAGGAAGGACAGGAGCCCTATTGGGTGTAGCGGGGGGGAGCAGAGCGGGAGGAGAGGGACGCTGACGGGTAGCCCATGAGCCGCACTCCGGGCCGGCGCAGAAGCCATTCAGCTCCAGCAGACAGACGCCAGCCCAGCCCAGCCGCCTTCCCAGGCGGGACGCGGCAGGGGCCTGGCACTCTGGGCTGGCTGTGGCGGCTTGAGCTTCAACACCACGCGCTCAGGGGCGGCCCTCGCGCATGGGCCAGGTGTGCACCCGCCGTGGGTAACCCAGGTGCTCCAGAATCGCTCTCACCCCTCCTGCTCCCTTCACGTACGCCAACACCCGCCGCCTGCCTCCACACCTCAAGCACGCGAACACATCCAGGGCGAACGTCCTTTTCAGCAGCCCGGCCTGGTCCAAACGGGATGTGCGCTCCTTCCTCGGCTCCTCCACCGTCGCGGCAAAGGCGAGGCTCTCCTCCTCCAGCCCCGGCTCCGCCCCTGCTTGAGGGAGCGAGAGCCTCTTGCAGCCGCGCGGAGTCGAGCAACTTGAGACTGACGAGTTCGTCGTAGCGGTCCAGCAGGTTGGTGCAAGTGCGCTCAGAAACCGCGACGCCCTTCTGGCGCAGCAGGGCATGGATTTCCGGCACGCTGCGGTGCTCCTGATAGCGCAGGGCTCCGACGAAGGCCATGACGTCCAGACCGAACTCGTGGTCGGGCAGTGCCCAGCACCCCTCGCCCTCGGCCCTCAAAGGCACGCCCTTGAGCGAGCCCCCCTTCCGGTGGCAAACCCGCACCTGCACGGACAACCCGACGCAGCCGGTGAGCGTTGTTACACAACGGCGGGAGCGCCAGTCTGCACGCGTCCTCGTGCCGCAGGCCTCGCAGTGCCTGCGCTCGCTGTCGAGCTTCACGTGACGGGTGGCAATGGGGCGAGCAGTCGTCCGAGCCATGGCGGTGTTCCTCCTCAGAGGGGAAACCCCCGACGCTCAGGCCGTATTTGCCAGCGTAGTTTTTTGGGACGCCGGCCCGGCCCGGCCCTCTTCCTTCCTGAAGACCCCGGATGGCCAGGGTCCTCGGATGGGTGTGCCTGCCCTGAAGGAGCGTCAATGCCTCCCCCGCGAGTTGAGAAGAAGGTAGTGGTTCCTCCGCCGCCCAAGACCGAGCCGCCCAAGACCGAGCCGAAGGTGAAGGTGGCCAACAACTCCAAGAAGGCCGCGGACACCCAACGCCAAGCGGCCGGCAAGGCCCAGGATAAGGCGAGGCAGGACGAGAGCAAGGCCAGGACGGCGAACGACCATGCCAGGCAAGCCCGGACTCAGCGGGGGGTCGCGAAGGGAGAACTCGACAAGGCCAGGGAGGCTCGCGACGCCCACTCCGGGCGGCCCGGAAGTCCTGGCAAGGACCCAGATGGGCCACGTTCGAACACCGTCAACACCCAGCCCGACAAGGCCATGCAAGCGCTCGATCGCGACATCGAGCAGGCACAGAAGAAGTACGACACCGCCGACGCCGCGGTGACCCGTGCCGACGAGGCTGCCGCGCAGGCAGGAGAAGTCGCCAGGAAATCGAAGGCGCTCGCGGTGGACAGCGCGAACAAGGCGCTCGAGGCCGAAAGGCTCGCCAACGACCATGCCAAGGTCGCCGGCTTGAAGCCCCCGTACGCGGGGGCGGACACCGTCAAGGATGTCTTTGACGCGGGTCGCCTGGACCCCAAGGCGCAGGAAAGACTGTTCGGTACCCGCGCGGTGGTGACGCCCCAGGAGGCCGCGAAGGAGGATGCGAAACAGGTGGCGCGGATGCTGCGCCCCCATGACTACGACTTCCAGAAGTCGCTGTACTCGATAAGAGACCCCTCGCGCGAAATCCATCCCGCCGCAGCCGTCAGGGAACTGGGCGCGCTGCTCCAGAAGGACAGCAGCCCCGAGTACCGGAAGGCGCTGCTCGAGGCCGTCAAGCCACAGCTCGAATCCATCGGCGGGACGCTGACGCCCTCCCCCCCCGGCGACGTGGTGAGTTCGTCAGAGCACCCGGCGAGCCAGGAGACCTTCGAGGCCTTCGGTAAGACGGCCAGCACCTTGAGACCGGAGGAGCGGCGGACGTTCGCGGAGGGACTGGCTGCGGGCATGGGGACCGGCAACTCGCTCGAGAGCGGCATGGAAGAAGGGCTTCGCGAGAGCATCCGGCGGGGGACCGGGAGCGCCTTCTCCGTCGAGCTCGCGACGGCGCTCGAGCGCTCCGGCAAGTCGGGTCAGGCGGAAGCGATCACCCGGACGGCACAGGCGGAGGTGGAGGCGATTCGCGAGGACTTCGCCGAGAAGTCGGGCAAGGTCGAGGATCTGAACGCCCAGGTAGCCAGGCTCGCTGCCGGCTTCGGCCCGGCGATGACCTCGCAGGAGCAGCAGAACGCGCTCAATTCCTTCAAGAAACGCCACCAGGCCGAGTACGAGGCCCTGGAGGACGCGGCGAAGAAGCTGAAGGGGGCGCTCGAGGTCTCCACCGAGGTCCTGAAGCAGCAGGGCTCCTCCCTTTTCGCGGACAAGCACGGCGGACGGACTGACTTCACTCAGGAGGCCCTGGAGACGGTGAAGCAGCTCAATGGCCTGGTCGGAACGGATGTCGGGCAGAAGTTCATCGACGACGAGGTGAAGAAGCAGGGTAACGGCGAGCCCTCCTTCCTGGATGGCGTGTCCAACCTGCTCGCGGGCCCCAAGCTCGGCAAGGACGCCAATGACATCGCCAAGGGGCTGACCACTGCTGTCACCAAGGGGCTGGCGAGCGCCGCCCTAAAGGCCGCGGCCAGCGGTGAGGACATCGCGGGCGCAAAGCGTGTCTACGACAACGTTCTGGGCAAGAACCCTGTCCTCTTCGGCGTCACCGCCGAGGACATGGACACGCTGAAGGGGCACTTCAAGAACCTGTTGGAGAACAAGAAGGGGGCCGCCGACGAACTGGACTCGGCGCTCCGGAAGCTCTCCGTCGATGCCCCGGGCACGACAGGCGCTTCAGAGGCCGGCAGCGCCCTGCGGGGGCTCGGCGTGGTGGCCGGCCTCTTCGGCACCGCCAACAGCGTGACGGATGTCGCCAAGGGCCTGTCGGAGGGAAAGGGCCTGGAGCTGATGACTGCGACCAAAGCCCTGGGTGATTCGCTGTCGGCGACGGCGGACACCAGCCTCTTCGTGTTCGACGTCCTCAACAAGGACGCGGCGGCGGCGCGCACCGTGCTGGGCAAGCTCGGCCCCGCCGGGGGCATCCTCGGGGCTGTTGGAGACGGGCTCGCCGTCGCGAATGCCTTGCGGAATGGTGACAACGTGGAGGCCGTCGCGAAGTCCGCCTCCGCCCTCGGAGGGGCCCTGCTGGCCGCCGCGGCGCTCTCCCAGGCGGTGCCCGTGGCGGGACAGGTCGTGGGAGGACTCCTGCTCGCGGCCGGCACGGGTGTCTCGCTTTGGAACGAGAGCCAGAAGCGCCAGGAGAAACAGGAGGACACCCGGGCCTTCCTCCAGGGGGCGGGCTTCTCCCCCCGTCTGGCGGAGCAGCTGAAGGACCCCGACACCGCGGTACGGACCGGGCAATTCCTCACCCAGCTCGCCGAGCAACTCCACACCACGCCGCAGGAGCTCCGCCAGCAACTGGAGCGCGTGACCGACCGGAAGAAGCTCGACGCCTTCTTCTACGCCGTCGAGAAGACCCCACGAGGCGATGACGGGCGGTTCGTCACCACGGATGCCACGCCCGGCAGGTTCACGCACAAGACGTACGGAGCGGGCGGACACGGCACCTCGCAGGCGTACTTCGTGACGGAGTACTACCTGCAAAGCCTCTCGGATGCCGCGGCCCATCTGCGAAACAACGGCGTCCTCGACTGAGACTCGCTACGTCCCCTTCGCCACCAGGCCCAGCTCCTTCAACCGTCGCCCGAGCGCACGCTTCGACACCTCCAGCGTGCGCACCATCGCGTCCAGGTCGCCCCCGCACGCCTCGAAGCTGCGGGTGATTTCGTCCGCGCCTAGAGCGCCGAACAGGTTAGGTCACGCCGCGAGCTGATAGCGCGCGGCGACCTCGAGGTTTTGGACGACCGCGAGTCGCCTGAGGTCAAAGAGGTTGCGGCGCGTGCCGCGATAACGGGCCTTC